>JAGLGQ010000099.1 GCA_023143935.1 Minisyncoccota bacterium | reverse complement strand
CTCAGCAAACTCTCAGCAAACTCTCACCAAACTCTCACCAAACTCTTGTCGCGTCAAAGTCCGATTCGTGGGATTTCACAAAATCCTATTAGTCGGACTTTTTGAAAAACCGCGTCATCATCCGCGTTCGTAAAGTTCGATTTGTGTGTAGGGGTAAGGTCGGACTTTTTGAAAAGTTTTGCACGACATCCAATGTCGTGCAAAACTAATGTTGTGTAAAATTATTAAAAATTACTTTTTTTTAAAAAAAACCCTAAATCTTTTCTAAATTAGTTACCGTTATTCCGCGGAATAACAGTAACTAATTGTTTAAAAAAAATAAAAACTAGCTTCGCTAGTTTTTATTTTTTAAGAACATAATTTTGAATTCCAAAAATCAATTGTTCCGCATCCGCAAAACGCCCTTCCTTTGTTGAATTCAATATTACAATTGAATATTCTTGCCCCCCAAATTCATATATTAAAGCCAAATTTCCCTGAGCTTTTTTCGTCCACCCAGTTTTCGATAATTTAATACCAGGTACCGTATTCAACAACGGATTTGTATTTTTTATTTCATGACACATTATATTAGAACAAATATTTTTTTCACTTACCGCTGTATTTACTGCAAAATCTGGATATTGCTCATATAAATATTTAATTAATTTAGAAATATCTTTTGCTGTACTATATGAACCACTTACATTTGAATTTACATCTAAACCAGAATCAGAAAAAAATATCGTTGATTTCATGCCTATTTTTTCCGCCAAATCATTCATTTTTTCTAAAAATATTTTATGATTTTCCTCTACCAAAGTCCCACCGTAAGATAACGCCAAAGACGCAACATTAGAAGATACAATAAACATAAATTCAGTTAAATCTTTAGAGTTAAAAATTTCTCTAGAAATTAATTCGTGATTATTTGCCGTAAACAAAAAAGATTTTTTTATTTCAATTTCTGTATCATTTTCATATTCATCCAATGAAACTATACTTGTAGCCATTTTTGTTAAAGAAGCTATTCCAAGAATTTTTTCTTCATTTTTTTGAAAAAGAATTTTATCAGTACCCAAAGTTTTTATTTGAAAAGCTTTAGCTTGAACATTTAAATTTGATAAAATTTCTTTTTTTAAATATTCATCTTTCTTTTTTTCTAAATTTTCTTTTGCAATAATATTTTTTTTTATTTCATTTTCTTTTGCGATAATATTTTGTTTGTTTTCAATTTCTGCATATTTTATTAAATTTAAAGAAATTAAGGCGATAAAAACCCCAAGTATCACAAAGAGAGCATAAGTTACAATTTTTTTTATTAATTCCGTCTTATTGTTCATTTTCTTCTTTTTTAATATCTAAATTTTCCCCGTCATCTTTATCTATTTGGTCTAATTTTTCCAACACTTCCGCAAAAGCAGGAAGTTCTTCTTGATTTGTTATTCCTAAATATCTCATTAAATCCAATGTTTTTGTGTATACCATTTTACCGTTAATATTTTTTCTTTCAACAAGACCCCTTATTAATAAATTTCTTAAAATATAACTAGAATTTACCCCCCTAATTTCATCAAGTTCTATTTTTGATATAGGTCCTTTGTAAAGTACAATAGCTAATGTTTCAAGAGTGGAAGGTGATAATTCACCAAATTGTTCCTCATTCTTTACTTTATTTATTAATTCTGAATATTTTGGATTTACAGTTAATAAATATTTATCTTCATTTTCCAATAAAACTAAAGATGAAGTAGTTGATAACCTTTCTTTCAAATTTTTTAAAGCTTCTTTAATATCAGATTCTTTTTTTTCTAAAGTTTTCTTTAAAACAGCCAAACTTACTTCTTCTCCTTTGTAAAATAAAAGTGATTCAATTTCTTGTTCCAAAACAAGATTAGAATTTTCTTTGTCGTCTGTATCTTTTTTATCAGTAGCTTTAAACATATGAGAAATATTATAGCACTTTTTAAAATATCTTTACAGTTTTAGTCTTGCAAAATATCAGTAATTTGGTATTATATTTTTACTGAATTTCAAATTGAATTTCAAAATTTGGGCCTGTAGCTCATCTGGCTAGAGCGCCTCACTTGCACTGAGGAGGTGGCAGGTTCAAGTCCTGTCAGGTCCACCCAAAAAAGAAAAAAAAAAAGAAAAAAATCCCTTCGGGATTTTTTTCTTTTCCTCTCATTTTTTGTAGCCGCGTTACGACTATGATATACTATTTTATAATAGTAAAAAGAAAATATATTTTATTTTTTAACTTTTAAGATGACTAAAAAACTTACTATAAAAGATGAATTAACAGAATTTTTGCTTTATACATCGCTGAATGGAGATGTAAAAGTGGAAGCATTTTTGCACGATGAAAATATTTGGCTTACACAAAAAAGAATGGCAGAACTTTTTGGTGTTGATGTAAGAACTATAAATGAACATTTGCAAAATATTTTTAAAAGTGGCGAATTGGAGGAAAATTCAGTTATCCGGAAATTCCGGACAACTGCCTCTGACGGAAAAAAATATGAGGTTCAATTTTATAATATGGATGTAATTTTGTCTGTTGGTTATCGTGTGAATTCTTTTCAAGCTACACAATTTAGAATTTGGGCAAGTAAAATTTTAAAAGAGTATATTATTAAAGGTTTTGCTATGGATGATGAACGACTCAAAAACGGTAAATATTTCGGTAAAGATTATTTTCAAGAATTGTTGGAAAGAGTTCGTTCTATTCGTACTAGCGAGAGAAAAATTTATCTTCAAATTACTGATATTTTTGCGGAATGTAGTATTGATTATGACAAAAATTCAAAAGTAGCAAAAGATTTTTTTGCAACTGTTCAAAATAAATTTCATTTTGCGATTACGGGCAATACCGCCGCCGAAATTATTTACAAAAAAGTTAGTTCGACAAAACAAAAGATGGGACTTTTGTCTTGGAAAAATTCGCCAAAGGGTAGAATTTTAAAATCAGATACTACTATTGCAAAAAATTATTTAGAGGAAGTAGAAATCAAAAAATTAGAAAGGGCTGTTTCAAGTTATTTTGATTATATAGAAAGAATGATTGAAACTCGTTCAATTTTTTCAATGGAAAAATTAGCGGAATCTATAAATGAATTTTTGCAGTTTAATAAATATGAAATTTTGGACGGAAAAGGTAAAATTTCTCACATAAAAGCGGAGCAGAAAGCTTTTGTTGAATATGATAAATTTAATAAAACACAAAAGATTGATTCTGATTTCGAAAAACAAATTAAAAAACTTAAATCAAATAAAAAATAACCCAGCACATTTTATGTAACATGCTCCCAAATCAAAACTTCCTTTCGGAAGTTTTTCTTTCTTAAACCCAAAATTTTGCTTTTTGTAGCCGTGTTACGACTGTGATATACTATTCTATAGATAGTAAGAAAAAACATACCAACTTTTAATATTTATACCAAACATTTCAAGAAATACTAAAAGTTTGTAAACATGCAAGATATTGTTATAATATTTAGTACATAGTTCGGATAAAAATTAGTTATGTGCAATTTTGGAAAAACTATTTGAAATTTATTTTTAACAATTTAATCTAATCAATATGGATGTAATAGGAATTATCATAATATCACCGCTTTGGGGAAGTATTTCTACTCAATTATTTTTGCAGAGTTGGTTATCTTTTATTGGGTTAATTATAAATATTATCGGAATAATAAGGGGGAAGGTTGAACGTAAAAATACTTTTTTAGGATTAAGTGTTTCTTTTGCACAAATGTTATTATTTTTTGGTCTTTTGTGTCTGGGGAATTATTTGTTGACAAGTGTTTTTTCATTTGGTTATACCAAAACAGAAAATATTATTTATTGGATATTTGCAGTAGTCAATTTACTATTTATGCTTCCCCAATTTCCCGCAAAAATAAAAAAGATGTGGAGAAATGCTAATGTGGCTGGTTCGTTAGAATCAGATATTATGGAAAGAAAATTGAGGAATATTGAGAATTAAATTGTTAAAAATAAAAAGTAGATTTTTTCAAAACATCAGCATGATCAAAATGTGAGTGCTTTATGGAAATATTTTCAAGATGTAATTATTTGGATGAGTGCGACTTTTACCGATAAGAGAAAATTTATGAAAGGGGTGAATTGGAGTGTATTTTATAATGATTACAAAGACAAAAAATAAGACATGGAAAAAATTGCCAGATGTTATAATAAAGGATGTAACAGAAAAAAATCTGGGAAATAAAATTATGACTAAAATTATGGAGCGGAAGATTGATAGGGTAATTAATGAGATTTAATTTTTATAGAAAATGCAAGAAATAACAATAACAATAGCAAGTAATTTTTCTAAACCAATTTCTTGGTTAGATGTGATTTTGCAAAATCTTGATCCATCACTTTTTCAAAACATTACTCTAGGTGTTTTGGCAATTTTTATTCCTTTCGCCATTGTGTTTTTAACAGATATTTTAAATTCAAAAAATAAGAAAAAGCGAAGTGAATTTGAAAAAATGGTTTTAAGTGATGAGGTTTTAGGAACAAAAAAAGTTTTTTGGCTTGCAATAATCAGTATAATTTTCTTTGCATTTTTTTCAGGAACTGATATTTCAACATCTGCAAAAATAATATCCATTTTTGCAGTTTTTATTTTAGTTATTCTCTTTTGGTCGCCATTTAAGAATATATTAAGATTTTCTGAAGGGTATAAACCCGAATTTGAAATACCATTTTTAAAAAAATTGAGTTTTTCAAAAATACTCAAATATAGAAATAAAACAAAAGCTGAAAAAATGGTGCGAGCATGGAGTTCATTTTGGTCTGAAAAATCAGAATTTAACGAAGGGGATTTTATAAAAATTTTTATATCACATATTAATGACGCCATGAGGTTTAAAGAATTAGAGCTTGCAATTCAACTTTCACAAACTTATGTAAATAATATTGAAAAGCGAGATCGTTTTTTAATCGGCCACGAAATTTTACCAAAAGTGCTTGAATGGAACGAAAAACTTTGGGCTAGAGAGGAGCTTTGGTTAAAAAATTACGGTGCCGAAAAAAGAATTCCAAATTTCTTTTCACAAAAACACTTTCCAACTTTTAGAAGTTGGGTTTTGAAAATATACAAAAAAACTAACTCAAAGAGAGACCGTTTTTGGAATTGGCACTATTTTGGTGGAGAATTTTTTCAAGCAATAACTAAAACCTTACTCAAAAACGGACATGGTCCATATCAATTTTTTTCATTATTCAAAAAATATATTGAAAAAAGCATAGAAAAATTAAACAAAATTGAGGACAAAAAAGAAAAGGATAAGTATGATAATTACATCATTGGACTTTTTACTAGTTTTTGTCCAACTTTTTTTGATGGAATAGATAGTACGTCTTCAAACTATGGAATTTGGAAACATGATTTTCCCGCGGAGTGGAAAATATCAATAGAAAATACAAAAAGCGGAATTCCTCGTGTTATTTTGCGTGAGTTTTTACAGTGGTCGAGGGACAGAATATTTAAAAATGATAACGAATCTAATTTTGACAAAAGTTTAACAGAAGTAATAAGAGGAATTTTTCCAAATGTACATTCATCATTATTTACAGCATTTTTGATGTTATTTTTTTCAGGAGAAGTTAAATATGCATTAGAAAAAGAGCCAAATTTTTATATTTCGGGAACAAGCATATCGTGGTCTGGTTCTGTTGATGAAGATAAAGGGACAAGAGATAAAAGACTTGCTGAGATGATGAATGCAAAAGCTGAATCTCAAAAAGAAGAAACTATTCAGATTATTTTTAATTATTTTGGTTGGGATAAGCTAAAAATAACTTTAGACGATGACAATAGAGAGGAATGGAATAATGCTAATGACAAAAAAAAGAAAGAAATGTTAAAAGTTGCACAAAGACAAAAACTTGAAAAAATGAAAACCGAAATTGAAAGTACTGAAATTAAAGAGATGTGTAAAAATAATGAACAAAAAGAGTTGTACCGAAAAGAATTTCTTGAGTTAGTCGAATTGTTGCTTAAAGAAATAGAAAAATAAAAATCATTATGACAGAAATTATTGAGAAGAGAAAAAAAAGAAAAATACAGGTTGGAAGTATGTTAAATTTTGGTTATTTTAGGGGAGCTCAGTTATTAATTGAATATTTGCTTTCTCAAAAAAATATAGGAAAAAGTTTCACTTCCAAAGATATTATACAAAAATATCCCGACTATGATCCTCCATTTACACTTGAAAATGGGGCAATTTTTCTTGCGGCACGCTATAATTTTAAACACGCACTAGAACTTTCAATGAAATCTTTGTTTTTGAATGCAAAAATGATAGTTCCTACAGGTCATAATTTACAGGATATATGTAAAAAAATGCGTATTGAATTATTAAGTAAATCGATTTTAGAACCAAGTTTAACGGCATGGGAGTGGTTAATTGATAGATATTATATAAACGATAAATTTGCACCCAAAGATAAAAATGAGTTAGATCGCTATATGGTTTCTTTAAATGGAAATAAGTTTCCATACAAAAAGATTCATGATCTAAAAAGAAAAGATTTAACGGATTTTTTAAGGGATATAAAAACAGCAAAAAATTTATTTTATGAAATGGATTCAGAATGTGATTTTATTAAAAGTTGTAATAAGTTTAATTTTAATCCGAGTATAAAATCTAGAGAATGTAGTAAAATAATAATTTGTAAATTAAAAGATGGTCGTTATATAACCAAAAGAAAATCGGGAGTTTTTAAATCAAAAATGTTAGATTTTTAAAAATATTTTAGTTAATGAAATTGTAGAAAATCATTACCCCCAAACCCCAAAACCAAAACCATTTTCCATGCTATAATAGATACATCTATAGATGCATCTAAATAAAAAATTATGAAAAAAATTATTCGTAAATTAAACAAAAATAGTAAATACAGTTACTCAGTCAATCTCCCAAAAGAAATTATCGAAAAATACGGTTGGAAAAATAAACAAAAATTAACCATTGAGGACAACGGCAGAGGAGTTTTAGAAATAAAAGATTGGAGAAATCCCAAAAAATAAATATTTATTTTTTCCAACAGGCAAGGCCTGTACGGTAACACAATACTTTTTCAACAGGCCCGGCCTGTACGGTATTTGTACGGTATTTTCAATAAGTTAAATTTCCAACAGGTCCGGCCTCTGA
>JAGLGQ010000098.1 GCA_023143935.1 Minisyncoccota bacterium | reverse complement strand
CATCTGTAAAAAATCTTTTTACTTCTTCTTCTCCATTTTCAGATGAATCTGATGCATGTACCAAATTTGACTGAACGGATAGTGAAAAATCACCCCTAATAGTTCCAGCATCTGCTTTACTGCCATCTGTAGGTCCCACAATTAATCTTGTGGCCTCTACTGCATTTACTCCGACCAAAACCATTAAGATAACTGGAGCTGACTTCATAAAATCCTTAATCCCAGAAAAAAATGGCTTATCGGCGATATGACTATAATGTTCTTCTAACAAAATATCTTCTAATCTGGTCATCTTTGTTCCAGTAATTTTCAAACCTTTTCTTTCAAACCTCGTTACTATTTCACCAAAAAATCCCCTAACTAAAGCATCTGGTTTAATAATAATTAAAACTTTTTCTTCTTTCATAATATCGACATTTTAACAAATTTTTTGATTATAAGCAAAAAAGGTTAAACCTACGGCAATTGCGTCCCACTCATCATCATATTTTACTTCTTTTTCAATTTTAATTAATTGTTTTACCATAAAAACCATCTGTTTTTTATCCGCCCTTCCGTCACCCGTAACTGCAGATTTAATTTCCAATGGCGTATATTCAAAAACTTCAAGACCATACTTCATCGCAATATAAATAATACTCCCCCTAACTTCTGAAACATTAGTAGCTGTTTTTTGATTTGTATTAAAAAATAATTTTTCTATAGACAAAATTTTGGGATTATATTTTTTAATTATTTTTTCTATTTCCTTTCCAATTAAAAACATTCTTTTAATAAAATCATCTTTCGCCAATGTTTTAAATGTTTCCGAAAAAATAATTTTTTCGATTCCATTTTCTTTTTCTAAAATGGCTATCCCCAACCTTTCATAACCGGGATCAATTGATAAAACTTTCATTTCTATATTCTAACAAAAAATGATAGAATATAGAATATGAAAAAAAATTTAATTATCATTTCTTTCGTGGTTATTATTATTTTAATTGGTTTTTGCATTAATAATTTCTTTTTTAATACTACTTTAACAAAAGAATTAAATGAAAAAATAGAAAAAGAAAATATAAATAATTTACCAGAAACAATAAATGAAAAAAAAGAACTTCTAAATACATTAAAAAATACTACCGATACTCAACATACTGAAAAAAAACAATTGGAATTTTTAGACCAATTAAACGATTCAAATACCGCAACAAATGATTTTTTTAAAACACAAAAAGATAATCAATTAACAGAAGCAGAACAATTAGAATTTTTACGACAGATGAAAAAATAAAAACTCACTTCCGTGAGTTTTTTTATTAAAAAAAATATTATATTTTTATAAAACTTCTACTAATTTTCTTTTTACAACTTTACCAGTAAAAGTAATTTTTTTCTTATCTGTCATTTTTACCATTCCTTCTTTTTTTGCAAAAAGTGTATGATCCTTACTTAATCCCACATTTTTTCCCGCTACAAATTTTGTCCCCCTTTGTCTTACAATGGCAGACCCCACCATTGTTTTTTGTCCATCATTTATTTTAATACCTAAATACTTAGGATTAGAATCTTTTAAATTACGAGATGTTCCACCAGCTTTTCTATGTGCCATAAATTTATGTTAAAATATTATTAATTAATTGCTAAAAAACAAAATATGAATGATATTATAAAAGAAAAAAGTAAAAAAATCAAGTC
>JAGLGQ010000097.1 GCA_023143935.1 Minisyncoccota bacterium | reverse complement strand
CTATAGCGGAGCTTGTGACCCGTTACTGAACTAACCCCAAAAAGTGGACAAAAAACATTGCGAAATTTGTTTATTTTTTTTGTTACAATTATAAAATTAAATATGTAAAATAATATGAAAAAATTTTTTTGTTACGTAACATGCTACGTAACAAAAAAAATTTCTGTATTTTGCGGTGGAGACAGGATTTGAACCTGCGGTACCTTACGGTACACATCGTTTCCAACGATGCACCTTAAACCACTCAGACACTCCACCATGTAAAATATTTTAAAAATACATTTTAACATATTTCAGAAAAATAAAATCTTTTAATTTTCAACAGGCAAGGCTTGTACGGTACTTGTACCGTACAGGCCTTGCTTGTTGGAAATTATTTTAGGAAATTTTTTGTATCTTTTAAAACTTGTTTTTGGTAATTTTTATCTAATAAATCATATTGGACTTTTAAAATTTGCTTTGGTAATTCTGAAAAAAACTTTTTTAAATATGTATTTTGTCTTTTTGCATATCTTCCCTCTTCTACTTTTGTTTTTTCTATAAATTCATCTAAATTAATTTTTTCATTCCATAAATCATGAATATATTTAAAAGCTTGTCCTAATTTAATAAATCTTTCTTTCACTTCTTTTGGTGATAAAACTTTTAATAAATTTTTATTTACAATTTCTGCTTCTTTCAATAAACCTTGTCCCATTCTTTTTTCTACGTTTTTAGCTATTTTTTCCCTTTGATTTTCAATGGGTTGAGAAAGCCAAATAAAAAATATCTCATAATCTCCCCGCATTTCTTTTTTTAACTCTGGCACAAGTCCTAATTCTTCTGCAATTTCAATAGCACGAATTAATCTTGGCTTATTTTTTTTATCTATAAATTCCGCACGCCTTTTATCTTTTTTTTGTAAAATTTGAAATAATTCTTCTATACTTTTTTCTTTTAACTCGTTCCTTAATTCTTTATTTTGACTAACTTCGGGAAATAAATTTTTATAAATTAATGGTTCAAAATAAAAAGATGAACCACCAACAATAATTGGTATTTTGCCCTTTTTACAAATTTCTTTTATTTTTTCTTCGGCTTTTTTTTGAAATTCTCCCACCGAAAAAATTTTTTCCTCAGACAAAAAAGAAAGTAAATGGTGAATTACGCCCTTCATTTCATCTTTTAAAATAGCTCCAGTAAAATATGGAATATTTTTATAAACTTGCCTACTATCTGCAGAAATAATTTCACCCCCAATTTCTTTTGCAATATTTACTCCCAATTCTGATTTTCCAGAAGCAGTAGCTCCGCCAATAAAAATAATTCTTTTGGTCATTTTAATAATTATACCACTTACATTATTTTTTCATTGCTTCAATACCAGATACGATCTCTGATACTTCTTGAGTAACTTTAGATTGTCTTTCTTTATTATATTTTTTTCTAAAATCTTCCGCTAATTCATTTGCTTTATCTGTTGAATTTTTCATGGCAAGCATACGAGCCGAATGTTCAGAAGCAAAAGATTCAAGAAGAGAATGATGTAAAGATACACTAAAAGCAAAGGGTATTACTTCTTTTATAACTGTTTCTATACTTGGTTCAAAAACATACGATTCTACATCTGTTTCATCAATTTCTATCATCTCTTCATCAGAAAATTTACCTTTAGTTGGCAAAATATTCTTTATAAATGTTTTTAATTCTGAATAAATAACTGGCAAAATAATTCTATGAACTGCTTTTTGTTCCGAAGTATTTAAAAATTTAGTAAAAATTATAATAACTTGAGAAATATCATTCTCTCTGTAAAGTTTATTAAGATATTCCGATACCTCATTTACATTTTCCGAAGCAGATTTTTCCTCCACACCATCAAAATATTTATCAATATCATAACCAAGCTTAGAAACAAAAGAATGTCCTTTTCGCCCCACGCAAACAAAAGATACATTATCTTTATTGAATTGATTATTTTTAATAACTCTATTTACTTTTTTAAATAAAAAATTATTCATACCACCAGTTAATCCTTTGTCGGGAGAAACTAATAAAATAATATTTTTTCCTTCAATTGGTGTTTTGCTGGCAAAAATTTCATCTACTTGATGACCGACTATTTTAGATAACCTTTTTATAATAGAAAAAACTTGAAAAGCATAATACCTACTATTTAAAGCTTTTTTTTGAGCTGTTCTCATTTTAATAGCAGAAAGGGACTCCATAGCTCTAGTAACTTTTGCAGTCTTTTTTACCCCCACCATTTTTTCCTTTAAATTTTTTAAAGTAGCCATCTATTTTTTATTTATTTTCACTCGCAGTATCAGTGGCAAAAGAAGAAACAAAATCTAAAATAAATTCTCTTAATTTATTTTTTAAATCATCTTCTAATTTTTTTGAATCTCTAATTTCTTTTAACAATTCTGGTTTTTGTGAATCCAAAGCTAAAAGTAAATCTTCTTCTACTTGTTGAATTTTGTCTATTGGAATATCTTTAACAAATTCTTTGTTTGTTGCAAAAAATAAAGAAATTGTTTGTTTATCAAATGATAAAGGTGAGTTGTTTTTTTGTTTTAAAGCTTCTACAACTTTTGCGGCTAAATCCATTTTTTCTTTTGTACCTTCATCTAAATCTGAAGAAAATTGCATAAAAGCTTCAAGTTCTCTAAACTGTGCAAGCTGTAATTTTACTGGACCAGAAACGGATTTCATCGCTTTTGTCTGAGCGGCGGATCCCACACGAGAAACAGAAAGTCCAACATCAATTGCAGGTCGTATTCCTTTATTAAATAAATTTGTGTCTAGAAAAATTTGTCCGTCTGTAATAGAAATTACATTTGTTGGAATATAAGCTGAAACATCACCCTCTTGCGTTTCAATAATTGGTAAAGCAGAAATTGACCCACCACCTAATTTTTCATTAAGTTTTGCAGCTCTTTCTAATAATCTTGAATGTAAGTAAAATACATCACCCGGATATGCTTCACGCCCTGGCGGTCTTCTTAAAAGTAATGACATTTGTCTGTAAGCTACCGCATGTTTTGATAAATCATCATAAATAATCAACACATCTTTACCTTTTTCCATAAAATATTCTGCAATTGAAACTCCTGTGAAAGGTGCAAGATATTGCATTACAGCTGATTCAGATGCTCCAGCCGAAACAACAATCGTATATTCCATAGACCCTTTTACTTCTAAGTCTGCAACTATTTTTGAAGTTTTTGAATCTTTTTGTCCTATCGCCACATAAACACATATTGGTCTTTTTTCTTTATCTTCATTTTTTTGATTTAAAATTGTATCTATAGCAATAGTTGTCTTTCCTGTTCCACGATCTCCAATAATTAATTCTCTTTGCCCCCTTCCAATTGGTATCATAGAATCTATCGCTTTAATTCCAGTTTGTAATGGAGCATTTACAGAAGACCTATCCATAACCCCAAAAGATTGTCTTTCAATTGGCATTCTTTTATCTTCGTCAATAGAACCTTTATCGTCTAACGGTTTTCCTAAAGAATCCACTACTCTTCCAATATTTTTTTCTGAAACAGGTACAGACAATAACATATTTGTTCTTGTTACTTC
>JAGLGQ010000096.1 GCA_023143935.1 Minisyncoccota bacterium | reverse complement strand
AACATTTTTGCATTTTCAATACCAATTAAATTATTTTCAGCCAAAGCTAAAAAGGCAATTTTTGGATCCTCCAATCTTGATGCTGCATTTATTCTTGGACCAATCATAAACCCCAAATCATCTGCAGAAATATTACTTTTATCAATTCCCGAATTTTCAATAATTTGTCTTAAACCAACTCTTTGCGTTTTTTCTAAAACTTTTTTACCATATTTTACAAAAATCCGATTTTCCCCCACCAAAGGTACCATGTCACAAACAGTTGAAATAGCCACCAAATCTAAAAGCCACTTTTCCCAACCTTCTGGAATATTTTCCATAAAATCTAATTTTCCATCTCGAGCTTTTTTTAACAAAGCTTGTACTAATTTAAAAGAAACTCCAGCTCCACAAAGAATCTGTTGAGGATATGTTTCAGATTCTACTTTATGGTTTAAAATACCAAAACTTTTTGGTAATTCAGAAAAAGCAATATGGTGATCCACAATAATTAAATCTATATTTTTTTTATTAAAAATTTTTGCTCCTTCAATATCTGAAATTCCGCAATCAACCGTAATAACTAAGTCAGGAATAAACTTTTCATTTTCTTCCAAAAAAATCTGCCCATCTATAATTTTTTTTGCTGATTTAACCGTTAATCCATATCCATCTTTATTTCTATTTGGTATAAAATTTTTAAAATTTTTATAACCAATTTTTTTAAAAAAATCATGCATTAAAACCCCCCCAGGTATACCATCTGTATCATAATCAGAAAAAATTAATATTTTTTCATTATTTTTTATAGCTAATAAAATTCGTTCAACTACTTTTTTCATATCTTTAAATAAAATAGGATCTAAATTATCTTCCCATTTTGGATATAAAAAATTTTCTACATCTTCTTTATTTTTAATACCACGAACAAATAATAAATTAGCTAAAAGTGAATTAAAATTTTTACCATATTTATTTTCAATATCTTTTTCTGATAATTTTTCTAAAATTAAATATTTTTCCTTCAATCTATTTTCTACTTCTGCCATAAATTTTTATAATTTTAACATATTATTATTTTTGACAAATTTATTAACCAATAATATATTTATCTTCTAAATCAACTTTATGAAAATCTCTTGCTGTTTTTGATATAGCATTTAAAATACCCAACGCAAAATATTCTATTAAAAGATGAGATCCTCCGTAAGACATAAACGGCATTGTTGTTCCAGTAACTGGTAAAAAACCTAAATTTATTCCCACATGAACAAAAAAATGAGTAGAAAAATAAATTACAATTCCAGCTCCCAATAAAGATTCAAAATTAGAATGCCCCTTGGAAGAAACGATAATTAACCGTAAAAGTAAAACAGAAAACATTAAAAATAAAACTAAAACACCCGCAAATCCCCATTCTTCCGCATAAGCAGAAAAAATAAAATCAGTTTCAGCTTCTGGTAAAAAACCTAATCTAAATTGCGTACCGTTCGAAACCCCTTTTCCAAACATTTGCCCACTCCCCAATGCAATATTAGCTTGAATAATGTTATACCCAGAACCCAAAGGGTCAATCCCTGGATTTAAAAAAGTATCTATTCTTTTTTTTTGATAATCTTCAAGGACAAAATTATAAAAAACTGATGATAAAATAGTACCTGAAACCAATAACCCGATTATATATTTTTTAGGAATTCCTGAAACCATAACAAAACCAAACCAAATAAAAAAAATAATCATTGCAGAACCCAAATCCGGCTGAAGAGCCAACAAAACAAAAAATATTAAAGTGTAAAATCCAGAAATAAAAATATGCCTAAATCTAGAAATAACAATATGTCTTCTAAAAAAATATTTTGCTAATAATAAAACCAAAATAAATTTAGCTAAATCTGTCGGTTGAAAAGAAAAAAAACCTAAATCAAACCACGATTGCGCTCCAGAAATAGCCGTACCCGTAACAAGCAATAACGCCAATAAACCGACACAAAAAAAATATACTAAAAATATAAAATTACTATTTTTTAAAAAAGATATATCAAAAGAAGAAACTATAAAAAAAACAGATACGGCAATTCCCAAAGAGATTATTTGTTTTAAAAACAAACCATTATCTACTCCAAATGAATAAATAATAGATAAACCAATGCTGGAAATTGCTAATGCGAGAAAAAAAACAACAAAATCAATATTTTTAAAAAATTTTTTAATATTAAAATAATTCCTCATTTTTTAACAATCTTATAAAAACAGTTGTTTCTTTTACTTCTTCTAAATTTCCAATAAAATTTGGCCAAGTAATAAATACTTCTTTTTCTTCTTCTTTACTCATATAATCTAAAAATGTTTTTCCAACATTTAACACTTCTTTTTCTCCATCATATAATACGGCTGTAATCTCTATGTTTTTTTTAGATAAAAGATCATCATTTTTCATACTTATATTCAAACGAGTTAAATTATTTAAATCTTTTTCCAATCTTTTAGAAATTAATAAAATCTTATTATCTTCAACAACATCTTTAACTATAGAATTTACTTGCTCAAAATTAACAAATGTTTTTTTGGGATACGGTTTTCCGGTATTTATTGAAGGAATAAATAACAATCTTTTTTCCGATGGACCTAAAGAAATCTTTTTTCTAAAATCTATCAATCTCACATTTTGTTCATCATAAATTTTAATACTAACAATACCCTCTATCCTATAATCAAAATTAGGATTTTCAATTAATGCTGCAGTATTTGAAACACCATCGACAACTTGAAAAGTTCTAGCCCAAAAAATATTTACATCAGTAGCTTGAAATAAGCATACTTCTTTACAGGATCCACCGCAATCTATTCCATCCTCTTGAGCATTTTTAATTCCATCAAAACAAGTTGGATTCTTATTAAAAAAACGAAAATAAATAAAAATACCAATTGATACAATTATTATTAAAAAAAATAAAAAAACAAAAAATTTTCTTCTAAAAGCCCACATAATAAATCTATTTTAACAAATTATAGAAAAAAAACACTTTTTAAACCCCCATTATTTTTATCAGGAGGTCGGACCTCCTGACCTCCTAAAATTTCTTATTCAAAAGTTTTATATAGTTAAAAATTATGGTATACTAGTTTTTGATAATTTAATATCGGAATATGGTGTCAACGGCTAGCACGCGTGCTTTGGGATTTTTGAGGGAGCAAGTGCGAGTGAAAAATGCTTATTTGAATTTTCGAAGAAAATACTTACAGGCGAACTAAAGCACATATTTCTTTTATAAAAAATCAGGAAACAAGAAAAAGGTAAAATATCGGAATATGGTGTCAACGGCTAGCACGCGTGCTTTGGGAGCATGTAGTCTGAGTTCGAATCTCAGTATTCCGACAAAATACAATAAAAGATAATGTGGTCTGAGTTCGTACCCCAAGGGCACTTCCATTTTTATATTCACATTCGTTCATTAAAAATTAGAGCGTTCTAAACTGTACCCCAAAAACTGAACACAAAAAGAACGACATTTGTATTCAATTTTATTAAGTTTAAAATAAAGAAATATGAATAAATTTAAATATTATTCATATCTTAATGCTTCTATCGGATTTAATTTTGATGCCTTTCGTGCTGGGTAATAACCAAAAATAATACCAATAAGAGCAGAAACTGATACCGCAATAACCACGGAAAATAAAGTAATATTTACATTCATATCCATAAAAGTTCCAGCCACATATGCCATAAGCCAACCAAAAGCAATTCCTATCACCCCACCAAAAATAGTTAAAATAATAGATTCAAATAAAAATTGCATATTGATATCTCTTGCTTTTGCTCCTATAGCTTTTCTTAATCCTATCTCGCGTGTTCGCTCTGTTACTGTTGTAAGCATCATATTCATAATACCAATACCCCCCACAATAAGAGAAATACTCGCAATTGCTCCAAGTAAAATTGTTAATGTTTCACTAACGGAAGAAACAGCATCTATAATTTCTGCCTGATTGGTTACAGAAAAATCAATTAATTCTGGATTAGATATGTTGTGTTCTTCTAATAACAAAACTTCAATTTCAGAAGCCAATTGTGCCATAGATTCTTCGTTAATAGCTTCCACATTAATAGAATCAACATTCTTTCCTCCCGTAAGATATTGACGAGCAGTAGTTAATGGAATAAAAATCATATCGTCTTGATTAGTTAAACCACTACTCCCTTTTTCTTTTGTAACACCTACAACAGTAAATTTAATATTTTTTATACGCACTGTTTCTCCAATAGGATCAGCTCCCACGCCAAATAAATCATCACGAGTTGTTGGTCCTAAAATAGCGACTTTTGAACGATTACTTAAATTTCTTTCTGATAAAAATACTCCCGAAGACATTTCTATACTACGCACACTTGCATAATCAGGAGTAGTACCAGTAACAGAAGTGTTAGTATTTGCGCCACTAATGATAACTTGGGTACGAGTAGACACCACGGGGGCAACAAACTTTGCCTTTTCTAATTTTTCTCGTATAGCTTCCGCATCACTATCTGTTAAAGTAGTGGCTTCCCCCCTACTTCCTCGTATAAGAGAACGCGCTCCACCTTGTACCCCCGGCGAAACTAATAACATATTAGAACCCAAAGATTGAAATTGTTCTGAAACTGAATCTTTAGCTCCTTGTCCAATTGCTACCATGGCAATTACAGAACCTATACCAATAACAATACCAAGCACGGTTAATCCAGACCGTATTTTGTTCATTGTTAAAGCAATATATGATTCTCTTATTGTATCTTGTATTCTCATATTATTTATAATCTTTATTACTATTTTTAGTTTCTTTTATAAGTCTTTTTCGCTCATGAGCAACATCTTCAACAACATTTCCATCAAGTACATGAATTATTCTATCAGCATGTTCCGCAATATATCTTTCGTGAGTTATAAGAATAATGGTTCTATTGTATTCATCGTTAAGCTTTTGGAATGTTTCCAGTACAACTTTACCAGTTTTTGAATCTAAATTACCGGTTGGTTCGTCCGCAAAAATAATATTAGGATTATTTACTAATGCTCTGGCAATTGCCACTCTCTGCATCTGACCACCAGATAATTCGTTAGATTTATTATAAAGAAACGATTCGTCTAAACCTGCCATTTTAAGAACTTTTTTTGACATCTCTTTTCTTTTGTTTTTTTCTATACCTAAATATATTAATGGTAATGCTACATTACGCAATACTATAGTTCTGGGCAATAAATTAAAGGTTTGAAAAACAAAACCTATTTCTTTACGACGAATATCTGCCAATTCATTATCTGAAAGATTTGAAACATCTTTTCC
>JAGLGQ010000095.1 GCA_023143935.1 Minisyncoccota bacterium | reverse complement strand
GTAGATTTTCCTGAACCAGAAGGTCCCATAATTGCCACAAACTCTCCCTCTTTTATTTCCAAATTAACACCATGAAGGACTTCGGTTTTTGTATCTCCCTTTCCAAATGATTTTTTAATATTTGTGCATTTAATCATATTAAGTATTTATTTAGTGGGGAGTTCCGTTACTTACCGTACCAGTTGGTCTAAACCTACCGCTACCAGCTGTTGTACCAAATCCTGGAATACCTAAACCACTACTATTATTTTTTGGATTTAATTCTGTTTCACCATTTGCACCTTCTATGGTTTTTGTTATAAGCTCCATACCCTTACTTAAACCACTTAATATCTCACCGTGAGTATCATTTTCTACACCAATTGTTATGGGTACTTGGCGTGGTTTTCCATTCTCTAATACCCGTACAAACAATTTATCTCTCATTGTTGATATCGCAGAACTTGGTATTACAACAGTATTTTCACTAAATTCAATTACAATATCCACCAAAAGACTCATGCCGTTTTTAATATTTTCATTTTTTGCATCAAAAAGTATCTCTACGTTATAAGTAACTACCCCTGATGTTACTTTACCCACAACATCTAAACTAGAAACTTCTCCTATAACTTCTAAATCTTCAAAAGCATCAAAAGTTATAATTGCTTTTTGCCCTTTTTCTATTTTTATGAAATCAATTTCATTAAATTCAATTTCTGCTTTATTTTGTGTTGTTATTAAATATGCAACATTTGTAGATGTACTCACTTGCTCCCCTAAAGTTATATCAAAATCTGTTAAGATGCCATCAAATGGTGCATAGACTACATGTTCCCCTAAAATCTCTCGAGCCTCTCTTAAATTATTTTCTTTTTGTTTGATGGTAATATTTTTAGCACGAATGGTAAGTTCGTCGGGTCCATCACGCAAATCTTGAAGGGTTTTTTCCTCATTCATTGTTTCTAATTTTGCTTCTGTTAAATTTTTATTTAAAGTATCTAATTGATTATCATATTCAGAAAAAGTTTCTTCGTAATCACCCAAAAGAGTTTCATAAGAATTTAATATTACTAAATGAGAATTAGCCATATCCAATGGATTCACATTACTTCTTATTTTAGGTGCTGCCTCATTTTTTTCTAATTCATTTTTGTATAATTTTATAAAATTTACGTATTTATTAAGAGCAACATTCATTTCCTCTATAAAATCTTGAGTTTTGTTTATTGCTTTTATAACATCCGAACTTTCGGAAAAACTATAAACATTTTTATAAATCTCTTCTGTTTCTATATAAGAATTTAATGATTTTTCACATGATTTTTTTATATCATCTTCTATCAATCCAGCACTACTGTTATATTCTTCTATTAAAATTTTATAATACTCTAAATTATTACGAGCCAAATTTGTTTCAAAATCATTTCCGTCATACATATTTTCATCAAAATGTTCTGCAAAATCTTCCATTATATCTTCCATTTCAACATAAAACTCATTTAAAAAATTATATCTTTCTGAGCTATTTTTATAAAAATCATCAACTTCTGACTCTATATCTTCCTGTGCTTTTTGAGCCAAAATTAAATCATTTTCAGCTTGTAAAATATCAATTTCATCTGCTGGTTTTAACATTTCTTCAAGTTCAAGTTTTACAGTTTCTAAAGAAATCTTTGCATCTTCAACATCTTGTCTGGAATCGCTACCATCAATACTTAAAATAGCTTGCCCCCTTTTTACAAAATCTCCATTAGACTTATTTATCCAAACAACCTTCCCAGAAACATCTGGCGTTAGCTCCACCTCACGAGAACTCAATACTCGCCCAGAACCAGAAACAATAGATTTAATATCTGTAAGTTTAATTTTTTCCGTAACATAAGTCGCCCCATTTTCAGAATTAGACCAATAATTTACAAAACCATAATACCCACTAGCTCCAACTACCAAAACGATAAACATGGAAACAAACCATCTTTTTATTATAAAGTTAGAAACCACGCCAAAAAGCATCTGAATTTTACTAAACATAAATATTTTAATTAATTAATATTATTATTATAATAACATCTTATTTTAAAATGTTATATATAATATGTAGTACGCAATAAACTAAATTTTATTTCATTAAATATGAATAAATAAAAAAAATAATTAAATATATGTTTAATGATGTGACGAACGACGAACGTTTTTTAAGAGGTCCGACCTTGAAATTTGAACT
>JAGLGQ010000094.1 GCA_023143935.1 Minisyncoccota bacterium | reverse complement strand
GGGATTTTGCGGAGCAAAATCCCTGTTTTTTTTATTTTTTCAAAAACTCTCAGCGAACTCTCATAAACCATAATAATTTCTATAACTTTTTTTATACTAATTAAAACATTATTTCTTTTCAAAAATTAAAAATTCCATATCGTATTTATTTTTATCATCTTTTTTAAAATTTACACAATTAACTTGTTTAAAATTTTTTAAAAATTCTTTTGGAAAATATATATCCCCATCAACTTCTGCATTAATTTTAGTTAAATAAATTCTATCTATCACCCCTTGTTCAAGCGCTAATTTATAAACCGAAGCCCCCCCAATTACAAAAACTTCTTTGCTGTTATTTTTTTTTGCGACTTCTATTGCACTCTCTAAATTATAAACAATTTTTACACCATCATATTTATAATTTTTATCTTTTGTTAAAACTATATTTTCTCTTTTTGGTAATGGTTTTCCTAAAGAATTTAAAATAGATTCAAAAGTAATTTGTCCCATAATTACAGGATAATTTAAAGTAGTTTTTTTAAAATAAGCAAAATCCGCAGGTAAATGCCATGGAATCTTAGAACCATTTCCAATAATAAAATTATTATCACAAGCCACAATCAAAGAAACTATATTTTTTTTTTCTAAAACTTTTTCCATAGATTTTTTATTCATATTTCATATGTTATCATATAATATATTATAAACATAAGTGATAAATAAAACATGAAACAATATCTTGAAGTTTTAAAAAAAATTAAAAAAGATGGAGTAGAAAAACAAACAAGAAATGCCATTACAAAATCTCTTTTTGCTATTCACATGAGATTTGATTTAGAAAAAGGCTTTCCCGCAGTAACAACCAAAAAATTAGCTTTTAAATCTGTTCTATCAGAATTATTATGGTTTATTGAAGGATCGGGAGATGAAAGACGACTTTGTGAAATTTTACACGGCACACGAGATAAATCAAAAAAAACAATTTGGACAGCAAATGCCGAAGCTGATTATTGGCTTAAACGAGGACATGCAAAATTTGATGGAGATTTGGGAAGAATTTATGGTGTTCAATGGAGAAATTGGGAAAATAAATTTGGAGAAAAAATTGATCAATTGGGAGAAGTTATTGAAAAAATTAAAACTGAACCAAATGATAGAAGATTGATAGTTTCAGCATGGAATCCTGGGGAATTAGACTATATGGCATTACCCCCTTGCCATCGTGATTTTCAATTTTATGTAGCAAATGGAAAAATATCTTTACATATGAATCAGCGTTCTTGTGATATGTTTCTTGGTGTTCCATTTAATATTGCATCTTATTCTTTATTGCTTCACATGATAGCCCAAGTTACGAATTACAAAGTTGGTGAAGCTATTTTTACATTTAATGACGCTCATATTTACAAAGAACATTATGATGCTGTAGAAGAACAAATAAATAGAACTCCCACTGAATTACCAACATTAAAAATAAATCCAAATATAAAAAATATTGATGATTTTAAAATGGAAGATTTTGAATTAGAAAATTATAATCCACAACCAACAATTAAAGCAAAAATGATTGTTTAATAAAAAAAAATATGTTATCAGATGATGAAATAAAAAAAGGTATTGAAAATAAAACTATTTTAATACGACCATATAACGAAAAAGATTTGGGGAGTAATTCCTACGATGTTCATTTAAGTAAATTCTTGGCGGTTTATGAAAATCATGAATTAGATGCAAAAAAACATAATAAAATAAAACATTTTGAAATTCCACCTGAAGGTCTTGTTTTACAACCAAATGAACTTTATCTTGGTTCAACTTTAGAATACACAGAAACTTTTGAAACAGTACCAGTTTTAGAAGGTAAATCAAGTACTGGTAGATTAGGTATCGATATACATGCTACAGCTGGAGTAGGTGATGTTGGTTTTTGTGGACATTGGACTTTGGAAATTTCCGTAACAAAACCAGTAAGAGTATATGCTGATATGCCAATTGGACAAATTTTATATCACAAAGTATATGGAAAAGTAAATAATCCATATCATAAAAAAGCAAATGCAAAATATAACGAACAAGCAATAAAACCAAAAGAATCAATGATGTGGAAAAATAAATTTTAATTCAATATTTTCATGCAAAAAAACTAAAAAACTATTTAATTTTTAAAAAATCTT
>JAGLGQ010000093.1 GCA_023143935.1 Minisyncoccota bacterium | reverse complement strand
AAGCCTTGCTTTGTGAAAAATATTTATTATGGTGAAATTAATGAATAAATGTTAAAATTTCTCTCAATGATTAAAATTTTTAAATATATATTGTTGTTTGTTTTTTTATTTAGTACAATTTTTCAAGCGACATTTGCAGAAGGAGAAGAAGAAATAAATATTTTTGTTTTTTCTCGTGATGATTGTGGACATTGTAAGGCAGAAATAGAGTTTTTGGAGACTTTAGAAAGTACTATTAATATAAAAGAAATTAAACTTGAAGATTCTTTGGGGCGAGAAAATTTTGATAAAATTACTAAAAAATATGATCTTCCAATGGTTACACCAATTACTTTAGTTGGAGAGTCTGTTGTTATTGGTTTTGATGGTGGAAAGGAAATTTTAGGTAAAATAAAGATAGCGGAAGAAAATAAAAATTATAATTTAGACTTAAATTATTATTTAGGTACTGATGTTAAAGTTGAAAATAAAGAATCTGTTTCTTTTTTGGGTATGGATATAGATATTAAAAATTTATCTTTATTTTCTTTATCGGCTATTTTGGGGTTTATAGATGGATTTAATCCGTGTGCGATGTGGGTACTTCTTACTTTTTTAATAATACTTTCTCAAATTAAAGATAGAAAAAAAATGTTTTATCTTGCAGGAACTTTTATTGTTGCTGAAAGTATAATGTATTTTGTTATTTTAAATGTATGGTCTTCTGCGTGGAATTTTATTGGTTATCAGCAAATCGTTACATTTATAATAGGTGTCGTAGCCATAGTGCTTGGTGGATATTTTATATATAAATATTATAAAAATAAAGATAATTTTACTTGTGATGTTACTTCTACAGAGTATCAAAGTAAAATTACTACTAAAATTCAAAATGTTGTTAAAAAACCACTTACAATTTTATCAATTTTATCAATATTATTTTTAGCTTTTTCTGTAAATGTTATTGAGTTTGCTTGTTCTGCTGGTATTCCTCAAACTTATACAAAAATTTTAGATATAAATAATTTGTCGGTTTTAACTGAGCAATTTTATATGGCGGTATATACTTTTATGTATACCATGGATGATTTTATTGTGTTTGGTTTGGCGTTGTATGGATATAAAAAGTTTTATCAATTTGGAGCTAAATATTCAAAACTCTCAACTTTGTTTGCGGGTATTTTGATATTTATTCTGGGTATATTTTTGGTATTTTTTCCAAATGTTTTAGTTTTTTAAACTTTAAATTTTTTTCTGATTTTTTGTTCAAAAGTTTCCATTTTTTTTGAATCTTGGTTGTTTGTGTGGTCGTAGCCTTTTAAGTGAGATAATCCATGTATAAAAAGAAATTCTATAAAATTTTTTTCTCCCCTACCCCATTTTTTACAAGTTTTTTTAGAATTTGGAATATTAATAAAAATTTCTCCAGAGTTTTTATCTAAAGGAAAAGATAAAATATTTGCCTCATAATCTTTTTGTCTGTGAGTTTTGTTTAATTTTTTGGAAAGTTTGTCTCCGATATATACTAAAGATAATTCATATTTTTTTCCTAAAATTTTTTCTTTTATTTCTGTTAGTTTTTTTGGAGATGGTAAAAAATTATATTTCTTTTTTAAGGTGGTATTTATTTCTAAAGTCATATCTATTATGTTAGTATATGTAGTATAAACTAAAAATATGTCAAAAGGAAATTTAAGAGAACAAGAAATAAAAAATTTACGAATTCAAAAAATTAAAAGATTAAAAGAGTTGGGGCAAGATTCATATCCAGACCCCAAAATTACTAAACCCTCAATTTCTTTAAAAGAAATTTTGGATGATTTCAATGAATTAAAAAAGAAAAAATTTGATAAAAAATATAAAGTAGTTGGTAGAATTCTTATAACAAGAGGTGCGGGTAAAATTGCTTTTGTAAAAATTACTGATGGTACGGGAGAATTTCAAGCTGTTTTACAAGTAGATAAAATTGGTAGTAAAAAAATGAAAATTTTTATTAAAAATTTTGATATGGGGGATTTTGTGCAGTTTACGGGGGTTTTATTTAAAACAAAAAAGGGGGAAAAATCTCTTTTAGTTTCTTCTTTTAAAATGATAGGAAAAACTATTCTTCCTCTTCCGGAAAAATGGCACGGAATTCAAGATGTAGAAGAAAAATATAGAAAAAGATATTTAGATATTTTATCGGATAAAGAAACTTTTAAAAGATTTCAAGATAGAGCAAAAATTATTTCAGAAATTAGAAAATTTTTAGATAACGAAGGATTTTTGGAAATAGAAACTCCAATTTTACAAAATCAAGCATCTGGTGCTATGGCTGAAACATTTAATACACATCATAATGATTACGATTTAGATATGGTGTTGAGAATTTCTCTTGAAGCAGAACATAAAATGGTTATGGCGGGTGGTTATCCAGCAGTATATGAAATTGGTAAAAATTTTAGAAACGAGGGTTCAGATTCTACACATATTCAAGAATTTACAATGATAGAATGGTATAAAGCATTTGAAGGACTTGAATATAATTTAAAAATTACAGAAAAAATCATAAAACATTTGGCAAAAAATATAATGAAGAAATCTGTTTTTGAAATTCAAGATTTAGAAGATAAAAAAGTAAAAATTAATTTATCTGGTAAATGGAAAAGAGTTAAATTTAATGATTTAATTAAAAAATATGCAAAAATTAACCCTCAAAAAGCTACAAGAGAAGAGTTAGAAAAAAAAGCTATGGAATTTGGGGGAAATTTGAAAGATATTTCTAGAATGTCTTTAGGAAATTTACTTGATTTTATTTATAAAAAGTCTGCGAGAAAAAAAATTATTAATCCAACTTTTGTTATGAATTATCCTCAAGAACTTAAACCATTAGCTATTCAAAACGAAGACGGTACGGCAGAAGTAGCACAATTAGTAATTGCGGGAGCTGAAATAACAAATCAATATGCGGAATTGGTAAATCCAATAAAACAAAGAGAGCTTTTAAAGAAACAAGTAAAAGCAAGAAAAGCTGGAGATAAGGAAGCAATGAGTATGAATAATGAATTTTTGGAAGCTATGGAACATGGAATGCCTCCGATGACAGGTTTTGGAATGGGAATTGATAGATTGGTGGCAATTTTAACAGAACAAGGAAATTTAAGGGATACAATATTGTTTCCAATAGTAAAGCCAGAAGTTAAAAAATAAAGATTAAAAGTTAAATAAAAATGTGTATTTGTGTGCATATTTTTTTTCAGGAGGTCTGGTTTTTTAAAAAATTTTTTGAAAAAATAATAAACTCTCACCAAACTCTCACCAAACTCTCAGTAAACTTTCACTAAGCTCTCGGTAAACTTACAATAAATTTTTAGTTTATAAAATTAGAATACATTATTGATTAAAAACACAACGGGTCACAAGCTCCGCTATAGCCAA
>JAGLGQ010000092.1 GCA_023143935.1 Minisyncoccota bacterium | reverse complement strand
GAAATATTGTAGTGTAATTGAATTGCTGATTAATAATTCTTAATTCTAATTTAAGCTATTGTATATTTTCCATCCTTTGTCTTTTTAAACAACTTCTTTTTTGAAAGATTAATTAAAATAGTTTGTTTTCTAACTTCTTTTTGTTTTAATACTTCTTCCAAAATTTCCTCTTTAGTCATCGCTTTCTTGTTTTTCTTCAATACCTTCTTTATTACTTCAGACACAGTACCCCCACTAAAACTTCCCCACTCCTTCAATCCATATTTTCCTCTTCCAACCAAAATAAATCTTTCATCTTTAATTAATTCATTATGAACAGTCGCAACATTTATTTCTTTTCCAAATTGATTAATAATTTTTTCAGAAATTTCACTAAAATGTAAAGGTTTTTCTTCACTTTTTAAAACCAAATATGCATAATCTCTTGCACCCTTTAAATGTATATGTCTTGAATCTGCACGACCCCAATGTCCCATTTGATTTGAACCAATATTTTTTGACACCTCAATTAATTTTTTTACAACATCTAATTTTAATAATTTTTTATCATCTGTATGTTCTTTTATTTTTTCTACAAAACGACCAACTATATCTTCCTCAGTTAAAATCTCATCTGTTTTTATATCTCTATATAAATGTTTTATTGATTTTTCAAAAGCTTCAAAACTATTTTCTTTTGTGTACCATATTGTATCCTTATACTCTTTGTTTTTTTCTACAAAAAATGGGTCTGATAAATTAAGAATAAAATGTAAATAATCTTGTCCATCCTCGTTATCTGTAAACTGATTTAAAATATCTTGCTCCGCCGCAACTCCACCCAAAGAATCAATGGCTTTCTTTAAATCCTTTACAGCTTGTTTTGTATGTAAAAGTAAAACATCAGTTTCAAGAATTAATTTTTTTGCTGCATTTTCTATTTGTCTAACTCTTTCACGAGTTACTCCATAAAACTGTCCAATAGATTCTAAAGTACACCTAGACACTCCAGGTTTTAAACCATATCTTTTAATCAATACATCTTTATATCTTTCTGGCAATCCTTCTAAAATTTTTTCAACTGCACTTGCCACATTGTTAACTTTTGTTTCCATAATTTTTTACTTTTTACTTTAAAATTTTCTTCTTAATAACTAACGATATAATAACACAAATCTAAAAATCTATCAATACCCCAGATAAACGATAAAATCCAAGCATTTTAAACTAATTTTTTAAAAAATACCATTTTTTAAGCATTTTTTGCTTTCCACTCATCTATTTTTTTATGATTTCCAGATAACAAAACTTCAGGAATTTTATATTTTTTTCCTTTCCACTTTAACTCTGCTGGCTTCGTATAAAACTTTCCCGCTGATATTCTATCCTCTTCTAAAGAAAATTTATTTCCTAAAATTCCATCAATTTGTCTAGATATTGAATCAATTAAAATCATCGCTGGTAACTCACCTCCAGTAAGTACAAACTCTCCAACAGATATCCGTTCTCCTTTATATATTTCTTCTACCCTAGAATCTATCCCCTCATATCTTCCTGATACTAAAATAATATCTTTCAACTTTTCCCTTCTGTTTTCTTGCGAAATATCCTTTGCCATTTTTGTATTAAACTTTTTTCCGCGCGGTGAAAAATAATAAATCTTATATTTAGTTTTTCTTCCAACTGCTTTTTGAATTGCTTTTAAAAAAGGTTCTGCTTTTAGCACCATTCCGGGACCACCACCGAACGGAGTATCATCTATTGGTTTTGTTAACTCCAAATTATTAGATTGACCTGCCCAATCTCTTGGATTATAAAATTTAACTGAAATTTTCCTACTTTTTATAGCTCTTTTTAAAATTGATTCTTTTAAATATGAATCAAACATCTCAGGAAATATAGTAATTATATGAAAATTTAACATTTTTAAATTATAACATATATAAAAATCCCATTCGGGATTTTTATAAAATTTTGTCCGCTTGGAAGGACTCGGTCACAAGTCAACTTGCCTGACGGCAAGTTGCTTTCTGCCCCAGCTCGTCATTTAAGCCTTAAAAAATATGGTATTCTGACTCCACTTCGTTTCGTCATGATACCATATTTTTTAAACTTAAATAAGACTCCGCTTTTCGAGTCCTTACGGAGCTGAAGCAGTTCAGCTCCTCCAAGCGGACATAAATTTTATAAAAAAATCCCATTCGGGATTTTTATAAAATTTTGTCCGCTTGGAAGGACTCGAACCTTCGACCGTCAGCTTAAAAGGCTGCTGCTCTACCAGCTGAGCTACAAGCGGTTATTTATACATAAAATTTGTAAATAAACCAAACAAACATTTACAACTAATGCGAAGTATTGTAACAAAAAAACTTAAAAATACAAATATTCAATAAAAACCCCTAACTCAACCCAATATGCATATCATACATTTTTTTATATTCCCCACCCTCAATCTTTAAAAGCTCATTATGACTTCCAGTTTCCACAACCTCACCTTTTTTAAACACAAAAATCTTATCTGCATTTCTCACCGTAGAAAGCCGATGTGCGATAATAATCGTAGTTCTACCACTCATTAACTTACTTAAAGATTCTGTAATATACTTTTCAGATTTTATATCTAAAGAAGAAGTCGGCTCATCTAAAATTAAAATTTTAGGATCTCTCAAAATAGCCCTCGCAATTGAAATTCTTTGTTTTTGTCCCCCTGAAAGTTTAACTCCACGATTACCAACTTTAGTTTTATATTTTTTAGGAAATTCTTTTATAAAATCATCCGCAAAAGCTTTTTTTGAAGCCTCCACAATCTCTTCCTCCGTAACTTTTTCTGACCCATATTTAATATTATTTAATACAGTATCATTAAAAAGAGATATTTCTTGAGACACAAAAGCTATTTTTTTTCTTAAATCTTTCAGTTTTACTCTTTCAGTTTCAATACCGTCAATTAAAAGTTTACCTTTTTGAGGAAAATAAAAAGCACCTATCAAATCTATTGCTGTAGATTTTCCCACCCCAGACTCACCCACAAAAGCCACTTTTTCTCCACAATTAATTTTTAAATCAATACCCCTAAGAACCTTTTTTTCTTTCTCTCCATAAGCAAAACTAACATTTTTAAATTCAATTTCACCTTTAAAATTTTTAGAAAATTCTTTAAAATTCTTTGGCTCATATACTTCTGGTCTTGTTTTAAGTACCTTTTCAGCATCATTTATTACTACTGCTATCTCAACAAACCAACTCCACACATCAGCAATTTTTTGAATCGGAGCAAATACCATTACCACATAAGATAATATTACAACTATTTCTCCAATAGAAATTACTCCTTTTAAAAATAACCAAACGCTTACTAACAAAACACTTATTTTTGTTATAGCCTCCACTCCCTCTCTAAAAAACATAGAAATATTCCAAACCATATCAAGTCTATCCATAACATTTTTCAACTGTTTTTTAAAATAATTAACCACCCTTACTCGTTCAAAATTTTCCGATGAAGATTTTTTTATCTCAAAAATATTAAAAAAAACTTCAAACTCTTTTGAATCTGCTTTTTTTGTTACTTCATTATCCAATTTTGATAAATCTTCAATCTTTTTAGAAAAATAAAACACAACAAAAACACAACAAACCACTCCAAACAAAATCATAAATCCCAAATAAACATTAATTAAAAGAGAAACAATAAAAGCAAAAAGAAAAAAGATAATATCAGGTAATATCTCGGCAAAACGATTAGAAATTATCCACGGCAAATTATATGATGCTCTATTTAATACCGAAGACCACTGCCCATATTTTTTTTCTTTATGAAAAGAAAAAGGAAGAGAAATAATTTTATTAAAACACTCTACCCTATAATCCACATGAACTTTATTCCATAAAATTTTAGAAATTACCTTTTTTTTATAAAACAAAATAATATTTCCAAAAACCAACAAAGAAAAAATAATCGTAAAAAATAAATAATTTTTTATCTCAAATCCGCAAAAAACAATGTTTTCTATATTTGTTAAAGAATCTATAATCTTTCCAGTTAAATAAGGCAAACTAACAGCAAAAAAAGCAACCAAAAAAGACAAAAAAGTTATCTTTAAAACCTCTTTTTTATAAACTAAAATATAACTCCAAATTACTTTTAAGCCTTTTTTTACTTCACTATTTTTTTTATCTTTTTTGTTTTTCAACATATCTATTGTATTACAATTTTTTATCTACTTTCTTTCATTAAAACAACATAAGGTAGTGAAAATGGCGAAGCCATTTTCACCACCCCCACACACAAAACCAAAACCAAAACATTAATTACAACAAATCTTTTTTAAAAACATTCTTCTGAACCCAACCCCACATTCTAGAAAAATCATCAGACACCTGTCCATCTTTATCAAAATCAAGTAAAGCAAGTAACGAATGTTTTTTACCATCTTGTAAATCAGCTTTATAAGCCATATCCAAAATCTGAGCTAAAACATTTCCATCCATATTTACCTTTGAAACTGTTTTTGCTAAAGACCCCATAAAAATAGGAGCTGTATTTTTAAAAAAACTTTCTGTCTGCTCTTTATCAAGATTTTTTAATTTAGAAAATTTTTTTACAATTCTATTTTTATCTTCCCCTAAAATATGCTTTAAAATTCCATCCGACCCCTTTTCTAAAGTACCATTTAAAATATTATCTATATTCTCCAAATTATTTTCATGGTCTTTTTTTAAAACCCTTACAACCTCCCCTGCCTTTTTTGCATCCTGATTTTTTTTTGCCAAACCTCCCAAAAAAATCTGCATCACATCTCTCATTAATCCATCATTATTTTGTCCTGATACATTTGAAACTCTTTCAACTTTTTCAATATCAATTGGATTAATATTTTCTAATAAATCTATTAATAAATTACTCATTTAAAATTTTTTTAATAAATAAAAAACTACACAACTTAAAAATAATTTTTAAAAACGAAAATCTAAAAATTATTGTAAACTTCTATTCCCCGCTTTTGGATTAACTCCCGCTGAACCCATCATCATTTTTTGCATTTCTGCCTGATGTTTTTTCATTACATACATCGCTGCTGCCATTTGATTTTTTCCAGCCTTTACTTCTTGTTCTATTTCCTTTGCAATATTTTCAAAAAATTCTGGATTCTTCTGAAGCATTTCCATTATCACCGTTCTCTGTTGTGGCGAAAGTTGTTTCATTTGTTTCTCCAACATTTTTTTCATCGCCGCTTGTTTTACCTTATCCTTCATTTTTTTTGCTGCATCTCCTATTCCTAACATATTATTTTAAATTAAATTTTTATAATTCTACAAAATTATTATTGTCTCGTTATTATTAACCTCCACAAAACCTTTTTCAATTTCCAACTCTACTTCTTCATCTTTTTCATTTAAATATTTTACAACTCCTTTTTTAAGAGGAGACAAAAAAGTTAAATGTCCAGGGTAAATTACCATATCACCATCCAAAGCTGGAACCTCTACTTTCTTTAACTCTCCTTCAAAAATCTTCTCATCAATCTTCACAATCACTAATTTCATAATATGCATATTTTATCATATTTTATTAAAATCAAAACATTCTTTTATTTACAAACTTTTTTTTTTACGAGCCTTGCTCGTAAAACTCAAATGTAAATATATTTCCTATAAAAAAATCTAACAAAATTTTTCAACAAGTCCGACTTCTACCACCCTCTTTAAGCGAGTGGTAGAAGTCGAACTTGTTGAAAAATTTTTATTTATAAGTTTATGCTAAAATTATATTAATGTTAAAAAAAGAAAACCGACTAACTACAAAAGAATTTGAAGAAGTATTTAAAAAAGGAAAAAAAATACACACAGATACCTTTATTTTTATTATAGAAAAAAATACAAAAAATGGAAAAATTGGAATTTCTACACCTAAAAAAATCTACAAAAACGCAGTAGGTAGAAACAACATAAAAAGAAAAATTTATAATTTTATACAAACCGAAAACCTACTCCCTACCAATACTCACATCTTAATAATTCTCAAAAATAAACTCCCAGAAAAAACATTTCAAAAAGAACTACTAGAGCTATTCAAAAAAAATAATTAAAAAAAAATGACAAAAATTAAATTAGAAACCCCAAAGGAAATTATCGAAATAATAAAAAAACTTCAAAAAAATAAGTTTGAAGCATTTTTAGTGGGTGGTTGTGTTCGTGACTTAATCTTAAACAAAACCCCATCTGATTGGGATATCACTACAAATGCCAATCCAGAAGAAATTCAAAATATTTTTAAACATACTTTTTATGAAAATGATTTTGGAACAGTAGGCGTAGTTAATGATGAAATCGATAAAAAAATTAAAGAATTAGAAAATAAAATTTTGTGTAACACTTGTGAAACTATTAATAAACAAGGGTTACACACTGTTTCACAAGATAACACAAAAAAACAAGAAGATGTTTCACGTGAAACATTAAAAAATCTAAAATCTTTAAAAACAATTGAAATCACTCCATACAGAATAGAATCATCTTATTCAAACAATAGACACCCCGATAACATTAAATTTTCAGACAATATAGAAGACGATTTACAAAGAAGAGATTTTACAATTAATGCTCTAGCTTACAATCCCCTTTCGCATGAATTATTAGATTTATTTAATGGTATTTCAGACCTTAATCAAAAAATTATAAAAACAGTAGGTGATCCAGAAAAAAGATTTAATGAAGATGCTTTACGAATATTAAGAGCAGTACGGTTTTCTGCTCAACTTAATTTTGATATTTCTAAAGAAACTAAAAATTCTATTATTAAAAATAAAAACTTATTAAAAAATATTTCTAATGAAAGAATAAGAGATGAATTTATAAAAATACTTCAAACAAAAAATGCTATTGATGCTTTTTTTCTAGCCCATGAATTAAAAATTTTAGATTATATTTCCAAAGACTTAACAAATTCTATTGGAGTAACTCAAGGTGGAGCTCATAAATATGATGTTTTTGAACACTTACTAAAAACCATGCAACATGCAATTGATAAAGATTGGTCTTTTGATATTAGATTGGCTGGACTATTTCACGACATCGCAAAACCCCACACCGCAAGATGGTCAGAAAAGAAAAACGGAAATACTTTTTACGGACATGAAGTTGTTGGAGAAAAAATCGCTAAAAAAAATTTAGAAAGATTAAACTTTCCCAAAAAAACCATAGACAAAGTTCTTACTTTAATTAGATGGCATATGTTTTTTTCTGACCCAGACAAAATCACTTTAACTGCTGTTAGAAGAATAATTAGAAATGTTGGTGAAGAAAATATATGGGACTTAATTAAATTAAGAATTTGTGACCGTATTGGAATGGGACGACCAAAAGAAAAACCATATCGATTAAGACAATATCAAGCCATGATGGATGAAGCCATGCGTTCTCCAATTTCTGTTAAAGATTTAAAAATTAATGGAGATATTTTAATAAATGAAATGGGATTTCAACCAGGAAAAAAAATAGGTTTAATTTTAAATGCTTTAATGGGTATCACCTTATATGAACCAGAAAAAAATAATTTAAAATTTTTAAAAGAAAAAATTGAAGAATATAAAAACTTATCAGATCAAGAATTAGAAAAATTAGCAGAAACAGGGAAAGAAAAAATTTTTGAAGAAGAAAACAAAGAATTAAAAGAAATTCACAAAAAACATAAGGTGAATTGAACGAAGTTCAAGAGAGAATAGCCTGGGCTATAAAATTAAATAAATGTTACATAAATGTTACACAAATGTTTCACAAACATTACAACAATGTTACACAAGATTTTGTGTAACATTTTGACTTTTAAAAACCTTTAAATCTTATAAAACAACGATTTTAATCGTTACACAAGCCTTTTATCAAAAAAATCAAAACAAAAAATAAACAATTTCTCCAAATCCCAAACTGTTTCACGTGAAACATTCTACAAAAATTTAAATGTTACACGAATGTTTCACAGATGTTACACAAAGTAAATATGTTTCACGTGAAACATTCTTACCAAATAATTATCCAAATTGTTTCACGTGAAACATTCTGGTAAACCCAAATGTAAATATGTTTCACGTGTAACATTCTAACCAAATTTAATCGTCGTTCGTGAGGTCCGATTTGTGGGATTT
>JAGLGQ010000091.1 GCA_023143935.1 Minisyncoccota bacterium | reverse complement strand
GAATTTCATGAACAAGATGAATTGATTAAATCTTTTTCTGATTTGTGGAATTATTTACCACATAAAGAATTGGGAAATATATCTCCACACGAAAAATTTAAAGAAGAATATGGGCAAAGTCCAGATTCTTTTGATAATCAAGAGAAAAAAGATGTAGAAGATATTAATTTTAATGTTGATGGAGTAGATATGACAAAAGAGGATTATTTTACAATGCTTAAAACAATGGAAAAAAAACAAAAACCATTTCGAAAAAAAATGGATAAGGAAATTTTACCAGCATATTTGAAATTTTTAGAAGGTAATTACAAAGAACGAACAGCAGAAAAACATCACAGTATTGCTTCATTATTTATAGATAGGGCGATATTTATTGGTTTTTTACATATGATTTAATTAAGGAAGATTTTGCTTTTTTTGAATTTCCGCTTTGGTGGCAAACACATGTTATGGGCTTTGAAATTTCTGAAAAAAGTATTGAAAATTCTGTGGCTAAGTTTGCTAAATATGTATCGGAGTTTCACAATATGGAATTATTAGAAGATACCCCAGAAAATGATGGGATAATTTCTCCTTTTTCTATGTAGTAAATAAATTATTTTTTACAAAATATTTTCAATATTACCCCAAGAAATAATTTTATTTTGTTTTAATTTAAATTCTTCATTGCCTCCATATATTAAAATAGGTTTTGTTTCATTATTACCAAAATTATTTTTCCAATATTCTAATCCTTTCAAAAAATTATCATTAAAGGTAGATGATAATTTAATTTCAATTGGTACTTGCGTAGAACCATTATCAAGAATTAGATCAACTTCATTGCCATGTTTGTCTCTAAAAAAATAAAGTTTAACTGCCAACTGTCTATTATTTATTAGTTTAATACAATCAGAAATAATAAAATTTTCAAAAATATGTCCAATGGAAAAATGAGTTTCAAGTTCTTTTTCTGAATCAATATCTAGCAATGCACATAAAAGACCAGTATCATAAAAAAATACTTTTGGAGATTTAATTAATCTTTTGTTAGTATTTGCATAATATGGCTGTAGTCTAAAAACAATATAACTTGCTTCTAAAATACTAATCCATTCTTCGGCTGTATTGGGTGAAATACCTGTATCATTTGCTAATGATGCTATATTTAATACCTGTCCCACTCTACCAGCTAATAATTTTATAAATTTTTGAAATTGTGCCAAATTAGTGATATTTTTAATATTTCGTACATCTCTTTCTACATAAGTTGCAATATATTGTCGAAAAAATAAATTTGGGTTTACTTTTCTACTATAAATACCAGGATAACCACCAAAAAACATTTGAGTATATTTATTTTGATTATATAAATTATTTTTTTTAAGTTCTAAGGTACTTAAAGGATAAATGGTTTGATAAGCAGCTCGTCCAGCTAATGATTGAGATATTTTATCTGAAACTAACAAATTTTGTGAACCACTAATTAAAATATTTCCAAGTTTTTGTGTTTCGTCAACATGTGCTTGAATATATGATAAAAGCTCTGGCATTCTTTGAACTTCATCAAAAATAATTTTAGTATTTTTATCACCAAGAATTTCTTTGGGGTCTGCTTTTATTCTATCTAGTACAACAGGGTCTTCTAAATTATAGTATTTATAATTTGGATAATTGTGTTTTAAAAAAGTAGTTTTTCCTGATTGCCGTGGTCCAGTGATGGAAACAACAGGAAAACTTTTTATTAATTTTTTAATAATTTTTACCACAGATCTAGAATAATAAATATTTTCATCATTTTTCATATACCAATGATTATATTATATTTTGGACAAAAATGCAATGCCATTGCATTTTTGTCCACTTTTTTTAAAAAACAAATTAAAAAAGAAAAACATTTGTCGTCGCGTCAAAGTCCGATTTGTGGGATTTTGCAAAATCCTACTAGTCGGACTTTTTAAAAAACGTCCACCGTCCGTCGTGAGGTCGTTCCTCGTCTGAACAAAGTGAAGAGGAGGTGGGACCTCCTGAAAAACGTC
>JAGLGQ010000090.1 GCA_023143935.1 Minisyncoccota bacterium | reverse complement strand
GAAGAAGCTGATATAGAAATTATTAAGTATTTGGCACATGCGGGAAAACTTTTTCATAAAGAAAAATATGAGCATTCGTATCCGCATTGTTGGAGATGTAAAACTCCGCTTTTAAATTATGCTACTTCTTCTTGGTTTATTCAGTCCCCAAAAATAAAAAAACAATTACTGGAAGAAAATAAAAAGATATCTTGGGTTCCTGATCATATTGGAACAAAAAGGTTTCACAATTGGTTAGAATCAACTCGAGATTGGGCTGTTTCGCGTTCTAGATATTGGGGAGCTCCATTGCCGGTTTGGGAAAATAAAGAAACAGGCGATTATACTATTATCGGGTCATTAAAAGAATTAAAAGAAAAAACTCGTTCAACTAATAATTTTTTTCTAGTTAGGCATGGTCAGTCTGAAGCAAATGTTTCAGACAATATTTCTTGTACAATTGGACAATTCGGAGACAAACTCACCGCAGACGGAAAACAAAATGTTAAAAAAACAGCTGAAAGTGTATCAGAAAATATAGATGTTATTATTTCCTCTCCTTTTGAAAGAACAAAACAAACTTCTGAAATTATTGCAGAGATTATTGGTTTTGAAAAAGAAGATATTATTTTTAATGAAAGAATTGGGGAAAGAAATTTTGGAACTTCAAATAATAAATCAAATAGTAAATTTAATTCTTGGCTTAACTCTGAAGATTTTAATTTTTATAATAAATATGAAGGAGGTGAATCACATTTTGATGTTAAAAAAAGAATGATGGATTTTATTTATGAAATAAATGAAAAATATGATGGTAAAAATATTTTAATTGTTTCACATAATGACCCATTAAGATTTCTTCAAATTGGTTCTTTAGGACTAGAAAATGATAAGGCTTTAGAATTTTTAGAAAAAGGAGATTGTCCAAATTCTGAATTGGTAGAATTAAATTTTTCAATTATTCCTAAAAATGAAGAATATGTTTTAGATTTCCACAGACCTTTTATTGATGAAATTTGTTGGACGGAAAATGGTAAAAAATATGAATTTATAAAAGAGGTTTTTGATTGTTGGTTTGAATCTGGATCCATGCCTTTTGCATCAAAACATTATCCTTTTGAAAATAAAGATATTTTTAATCCAGAAAAAAATATTGGTTTTCCTGCAGATTTTATTGCAGAGGGACAAGACCAAACGAGGGGTTGGTTTAATACATTGTTAATTCTTTCTACAGCATTATTTGGAAAATCTGCTTTTAAAAACGTGATAGTAAATGGGGTTGTTTTAGCGGAAGATGGAAAAAAGATGTCAAAATCTTTAAAGAATTATCCAGATGTAAATTATATTTTACATAAATATGGAGCTGATGCATTAAGGTTATATTTATCATCTTCTCCTGTGGTAAGGGGGGAGTCTTTGGCTTTTTCAGAAAAGGGGGTTGATGAAATTTTAAAGAAAGTTATTTTAAAGTCAAAAAACGTATTAGCTTTTTATAATCTTTATAAAGATGAATTAAAAATTTATAGAAATCCCAAAGATTCAAGAAATATATTAGATCAATGGATTTTAGCAAGAACAAATAAATTAGTTGTAGATGTAACAGAGAGCTTAGAAAAATATGAATTAGATGTTGCATCAAGACCTTTTGCGGATTATGTAGATGATTTATCAACTTGGTATATTAGGCGAAGTAGGGATAGATTTAAGGGTGATGATGAAGAAGATAAAGATTTTGCAATTTCTACCACAAAAGAAGTTTTAATGATTTTTGCAAAAACAATTGCTCCGTTCGCTCCATTTTTGGCGGAAGAGTTATATTTTCAATTAAAAGAAGAATCTAATTTAGAATCAGTACATCTTGAGAATTGGTCAGAGTCGCAAGAGTCATTTATTGATAAGATTTTAAGAAAAAATAATATTTTAGATTTAATGGATGAATTAAGAGAAATTGTATCTAATGGTCTTGAAATGAGAGTTGTTGCTGGGATTAGAGTAAGACAGCCTCTTGCTTCTGTTTTGGTTTTAAGTGATGAAGTTGCGGTAAAAACAATTTTTAAAAATCCAGCACTTTTGGAAATAATTAAAGATGAGTTAAATATAAAAAATATTTTTCTTTCTGAATCTAAACAATCTGCGTTAGATGATTCGAAATTAGTAAAAGAATTTAAACAATTACAAGAAATACAAAACGAAATAAATGGTTTATTTATTTTATTAAATAAAAATATTGATAAAGAATTACAGAGAGAAGGAGATTTTAGGGAATTTTTAAGACTAGTTCAATCTATGAGAAAAAATCAAGGTCTTAATGTAAAAGATTGGATAGAGTTAAAAATTGATTTGGATGAGGGTGATAGAGAATTTGTTGAATTTTATAAAGAAGAATTAAAAAAAGTGGCAGGGGTAAAAAATATTTATTATTCGGAATTAGAAGAGGAAGAAAGTCTAAAAATAAATAATATAAATTTAAAGGTTTTTATTGTTAAGCTTTAGTTTAATATCTTTGTTGAGATAGTTTTTTAATAAAGTATTTTAATATATTAAAATATATATTTAATGTTTTATAAAAAAAAATGTTGGGTTGTATTTATAAAATCTTTTTGTTAATATTAATATATTATTAAAGAATATTTAATTTATTAAAAAATATGAAAAAATTATTAGTATTATTATCAACAGTAATGATTTTGCCAACTTTTGTTTTGGCGGCAACAGATTTATCGAGTTTTTTGGGTACGATTTCAGGTTTATTTGGTAATATTTACGCATTACTTTTAACTGCAGCAGTTTTAGCATTTATGTATGGATTGTTAATGTTTATCTTTAAGCCAGGAGAAGGAGATAAGGGGAAAAAACATAAAGATGTTATGATTTGGGCAATTGTGGCTTTATTTTTAATGGTTTCTGTTTGGGGAATTGTTAGGATGCTTCAAAATACTTTTTTTACTTCTGGAGATGTTGGTACTGCGGTTTCTTTGCCACCATTACCTAGGTAGTAATTAAGTTTTTTGGGGATGAGTGGTGTGTTGGATAGAGTACTTTGGGGGTTAAAGAAAAAAGGTTGGTATTATAGATTATAAGTTATAGTAAATAGATTATGGAAGAAGCAGTTGTTACATTAGCAGAAAAAATAAGTAGTGTTATTTTGGAGCCAATTATTTGGTTACTTGTTGCTGCTTCTATAATTATGTTTTTTTATGGTTTTGTTATGTATTTTGTTAATGTCGCAAGTACATCAAAAAAGGAAGAGGGGAGAAAGCATATGCTTTTTGGAGTTATCGGTTTATTTATAATTTTTTCCGTTTGGGGAATTATAAATATGATAATTGCTACTATAGATTCTGTAGTTTAATTTAGTTTGTAAAAAACAACGGGGTTTAATACTTGTTGTTTTTTTGTTACAATTGTTTTTATGAATGATAATTCAGGAAAAAATAAAAAAAGTCGTTTAAAAGAATTAAAGGAAAAATTATATTCTAGAAAATGGAAAAAGCAGGTAAGAAAACGAGCAGAAATTAAACAGAATATTTTTGATATAAAA
>JAGLGQ010000009.1 GCA_023143935.1 Minisyncoccota bacterium | reverse complement strand
GTATATTTAAATAGCTATTTAAATAACTATTTTATTTTTATAAAAAAGCACATTCTATAGAATGTGCTGTGATAAAAATTACGAATATTTTTTAAAAATATTTTTCACAAAGCAAGGCTTAACACATAGAAAATTTTCTATGTGTTAAGCCTTGCTTTGTGAAAAATATCCTAACTACAACAAATGTTTTTTAAATTTAAATTAAAATTTTACTTCTACTGCTTCTTTTGCTTTATCGTTTTCTTCTAATTCAAAGAATTCTTTTTTACCAAACTTAAACATGCTCGCAATAATATTTGAAGGAAAAACTTCAACTGTTGTATTATATTCTTGTATTGTAGAATTAAAAAATCTTCTAGACGCTTGAATTTTATCTTCTGTATCTACTAAATCTCTTTGAAGTTCAATAAAATTTTGATTTGCTTTTAAGTCAGGATACGCTTCCGCTACTGCAAGAAGTTTTCCTAAAGCTCCGCTAATTCCAGTTTGCGCAGAAGCCATCGCCATCATTTGTTCTGGTGAAATATCAGACGCATCTACATTTATAGCTGTAGCTTGTGAACGCGCTTCCATTACTGCTTGTAAAGTTTCTGCCTCATGTTTTGCATATCCTTTAACCGCATTAACTAAATTTGGAATTAAATCATATCTTCTTTTTAATTGCACATCTATATCTCCCCATGCTTCTTCTGTTCTAACTCTTCTTTTTACCAAAGAATTATAAAAAATAACTAATATTATACCAATTAATAATACGGCACCTATAAATAAATTTAATGTAATCATATGGTATATTTTAGCACCAGTTTTGTTTTTAGCAAGATTAATGGTAAAATATCGTCTGCATAAGGGTTATATTGACTATGCAAATATAAAATCAGTATGGTTATTACGGTCAATAACTAAAAAAACTGAATTATTAAAATTGCATACTAAACTATAAAAAATATAAATATGGTGGCTATGGTATAATGGTTATTACTTCGGTTTGTGGTACCGAAAACCCCGGTTCAATTCCGGGTAGCCACCCCAACAAGTAAGCAAAGTTTAGAATCATAAATTTCGTTTATAAATAAAAAACAAACTTTTAAGGTTTGTTTTTTATTTTATAAAATATCTAATGATTCAAGTATTTCGTTCATTTTAATTTCCAATAAATTATTGGGAATGCTTATTTTTTTCTTAGGAGGTAGTTTATATTTAATTTTTTTATTAAACAATATTAATTCAAGACAAAATTTCATTTGTTTTTCTTCTTCTGCAGTCAAGCGCCTTTCACCACTCAAAACTTTTCGTGCAATAACAGGACCAAAACCAGAAATACCTTTTATGTTATCTGCTGAATCACCGACTATTGATTTAAACCTTGAAAAATCTTCTGGTTCTACCCCATATTTTTGAAACACCCAATCACGATCTACAAAATAAGACTTCTTTCCACGATACCTTAAAATTTTAGTATGTGATTCAAGAAGTGTAAAAAAATCACTATCAAAAGATGAAATAACTTTATCCATTTTCTTTTCTTGTGCAACAATTGTTGCTATCAAATCATCTGCCTCCTGTCCAAATTTAGTTTCTACCCAGGAAATTTTTAAATATGTAAGTACACGTTGAATAGAATCCAACTGAGTAAACGGATTTTCACTATCATGAACTTTATTATAATCTATGCGATTTGCTTTATAAGTATTATCTTTTTTCTTTCTTTCAGAAACTTGCTCCCCATCAAATACAACATGACAATATTCACATTTAGATAAATTAATTATTTTTCGCAACATGCCCAAAAACCCCACAATTCCATGAACATATTTTCCATGTCTTGACTTAAATGCTGGAATACCAAAAAAACTTTTAAACAAAAGATTATGTCCATCCACAATTAAAAGTTTTTTATTTGAAAAAGTCATATATAACAAAAGGATATTGTAGTGTTTTAATTTTACTACTATTCATTTCAAAATTCAATTTTACAATTTCATTAAATATTTTATCATTAATACTTAATGGCATATTTGGTTTTTTGTGATACACAAAAAAATCATCATGAAACCTTATTACATCGTCATTAATTAATTTAACATCTATAAATAACAATATATGATCTGCTATATAAGAATTTAATGGAAAACCAACCAAAAGACCCTCTCCATTTTTACCAAAACGAATCATCTGAAGTATCATATTTCTTGTAACGGAGTCGGTATTAAAGAAACTTAATATCAAGCTTTCCACATGTTTAATGGTTATTGAATTAAAATAATGTTTTATGTCTAAATGCGTACAATAATATTTATTATAGATTTTACTCTTATTAAAAAACCACTCTTTTATCAATGACTCTCTTCTAATCACCATTGGAATTTCTTTCTTTTTTAATTTTTCTAAAATTTCACAAAAATAAAGTTGCACAACTCTTTCATACATGTTTGGAACATATATACAAAAATTACTAACCTTATAACTTTGAATTTCCTCAATATTATTAAATTTATAATTCTCAATATACTCTTTAATTTTCAAAATATGGTATTCTTTATTTTTATACATTATTTTCCACGATAAACCATCTGTACTAACACTACTTTTTTGTCTTTTTTTTCTTTTTAAAATTAAATCAATAATTTTCAAATCAATATTCATATATTAAAAATAAATTTAAGTTTATGATATCATATGTATTATGAAAATTTACATCGCTGGACCATTGTTTAATGAAATGGAACAACAAAGAAATATTGAAATATCCGATATATTAAAAAAGTTAAAACACGAAGTATACTTACCTCAAGATGATGCTGGAATTGCTATCAAAAAAATAATTACAAATCCAAAAAAAGAAGAAGAGATAAGATCTACAATATTTAAAAAAGACATAGAAGCGCTTGATTGGTGTGACACTATTTTATGTTTATTAGATGGTCGCGTACCAGATGAAGGAACAATTTTTGAATTAGGATATGCTTATGCTCATAAGAAAAAATGTTTAATTTTTAAAACAGACAGTAGGGCTATGGATGCCTACGGTAAAGATAATATTATGATTACTCACAGTACCTCAAAAATATTTAAAACTAGAGAAGATATAATAAATTATTTTACAAAATAATACATGAACATTTTAATAACTTTTCTTACATATGGTGAAAATACGTTTGGGGGAATAGAACATGCTACAAATAATCTAGTTCATGGATTAAGAGAAAATGGACATAATGTATCAATATACACTGGACCATTCAAAATGAAAGTTGGTATATATAAAAAAAATAATCTTTTTATATATGCAAGCAAAAATCTTCGTATACCATTTGATGGCACTGATAATACCATAATTAATTTTTTACATAAAAAAAAGACTACTATAGATTCAGAAATAAAAAAAATAATTAAATCAGATAAAATTGACTTAATTATTTGCATTGACCATCTATGGGGAATCGTACCCATACTTGGACTTGAATATTCTATTCCAACCATTTTATGGTTACATATTTTTCACAATAAACAAATATTAAAATCTTTAGAAAATAAAAAATACGATCTTTTTTCTGTCAGCACATCATTATCTAAAGAAATAAAAAATGTTATATCTAAAGAAATAAAAATCCTACCTAATTCATTAATTATCCAAAATATTAATAAAACAAAATCTAAAAAAAATTATATATTTGTAAATGCACGCATTAGTCCAGAAAAAAATACAATTGATGCATTAAAAATATTTGAAGAAATAGCTAATAACTTTAAAGATGTGAAACTTGTTTTATGTGGAGGAAACTTTCCTTTTATAGATAATCGAAAATATTATCAATCGGTTATTGATAAAATAAAAAAATCACAATATACTAATCGCATAAGTATATTGGATTCAATTCCATGGAAAAAAATACCCGAAATAGTATCAAATGCACGTATAATATTATTACCAACCAAGACAGAGTCTTTTGGGCTAGCGGCGTTAGAAGCTATGGCTTATAAAACACCCTTAATTACTACCTCTTCTGGTAATTTACCAAATTTAACATGTAATTATATAAATCTAGTATCACCCGGTAATATATCCAAATTCACTCATGAAGTAAAACAAGAATTACAAAATAAAAGAAATTCAAATTTAAATAAATTAAAAAAAGAAGCAATTAAATATAAAGCATCTACGGTAGCGTTAAACTTAATAAAAAATTATGAACAAAAAAAATAAAAAATATTATTTATTTTTTTGTTTCAATTTTATTCGCTAAATATCTAATTAAATATACAAAAGGTGTATCAATTAATACCATTACAGACTGGGCGATTGCTAACGTAAGAATCATACTCCAAACATTTGGCACAACTCCCCAAAAAGCAATAAGAACAAAAACTGTTGCTCCAATGGCATTTGCAGGAATTGTTGCTAAATTATTTCTCAACCATAAATGTTTTCCTTTTGTCCATTTTTTAATCATATGGAAAAATGTTACATCTAAATGCATTGATATTAAATATGCAATCATTGAGGCCGTAATAATTCTCCATGTGCCACCAAGAACCTGCGCAAACATATCTCCCATCTCAATTGCAAATACTGCTGTTGGCCATTGTATTGCGATGTATATAGATACTACCGCTACAATATTTAAATAAAACCCAGCCCATACCGCATTTCTTGATTCCTTCTTCCCCCAAATTTCAGACACAAGATCTGTAATTAGATAAGTTGTGATAAAAACAAATGTTCCTGCTGGCACCACATACTCTCCAATTGTTACTAATTTTACTGCTAATATATTTGCCAATACTGATAATCCCGCAAATATTACTGTTGGATAAATCACCCCATACTTTTTTCCAATTAAAACTGAAAATGTTGCAATCGAAAAAGTTACCAATAACCAAATTAAAATTAACTCCATAGTATTATTTTATTACTCATATTATTAATAATATCTTTTTTCACTTAATGATATTATACATCACCTAATATATATTTTCCAAACTTCGCTAACCAGCCGACCCCAACAAGTAAGCAAAGTTTAGAATCATAAATTTCGTTTATAAACAAAAAACAAACTTTTAGAGTTTGTTTTTATTATTTACTATTTGGATAAAAAAGAGGATTTATGGGGTCTAATTGAGCATAAAAAGCGCTTGGGTTGCCAATTTGCCCCCTTATATTTGCTCCCCAACATTTTACAGTTCCATCTTTAATTATAGCACAAGTATGATTAACTCCAGCATCAATTTGTTTTACTTTTAAACCTGAAATGATTTTAGGATACTTTTCATAATTAGTATTCCCATTTCCTAATTTACCATAACCACCACTAGACCAACACTTGGTATCTCCAGATATTCCTTCGACACAAGTGTGACTTCTCCCGACAGTTACACTTTCAATATTATTTAACTCTTTAATTTTAAAAGGATAATCTTCACGGGTATTTAATCTTCCATCTCCGAACCTACTCATTGACCCACTACCCCAACATTTTACAGTTCCATCTTGAATTACAGCACAGACGTGATCATGACCCACTGAAATATCTTGCACTTTTTTCAAATATTCAAAAATAATAGGTTCATAATCATAAAAAGGACCTTTTTTATTTATCTTCTTATAACCATAATCATCTCCCCAACATTTTACGGTTCCATCTTTAATTATGGCACAGGCGACATTATCACCTACAGATATTTTTACAACATTAACTAAGTTGATTATTGGAATAACCACCATTTCTCCATCTATATCATAATCAACTTTATTAAAATGTCTCAAATCCAAACCACCTTCCCCCCAACATTTTACAGTTCCATCTTTAATTACAGCACAAGAACTTTTATCACCAACACTAACTAAAATAGCGTCACTAAATCCCTCTACAAGTATTGGAGTATTACTATTTTTATACTTTTCCTTACTAAAAGATTTTAGTTCCTTCTGTCCCAGCTTTCTGTATTCACCACTACCCCAACATTTTACAGTTCCATCTTTAATTACAGCACAGACGTGATCAATACCCGCAGAAATATCCACAGCACCTTCAAGATTTTTGATTCTATACGGAATATCTTTATCCAAGTTGCAACCTAAACCTAGTTGACCTTTATCGTTAGCACCCCAACACGCTACGTCTCCGTTCAAAGAAAGTGCGCAAGTAAAATCTTTACCAGTAACAACCTTTTTAAATTTTATATTATCAACTATATCATCTGAATTTCCACATATCTCCAACTTTTTTAAATAATCTTTTTGCTTTTTTAATGTTTCTTGTTGAATTATCAAATACTTCTCTGGTATTTTTTTTTCATGAGGTGCATTAAAAACATATATAATACTATTGATATTTGAAATCACTATAAAAATTATAAAGATAATCCATATAATTAAACCGATTTTATGTTTTTTAAAATACTTAATCATAAACAACTTGTTTAACATTAAAAAATATAGGGTAAGCATTTTTGGCCAACAATTTTGGTTTATTGCCACCACGAATGTCGAGTAAATATGTATCTATATTCTTATAACCACTCAAAGAATAAACAATATAATTATTATCCTTAGAAATAATCATGTGTCCTATGTGTCCGTTAGGTTCAATACTGCTAACATAACTATATACTTCTCTACTTTTTACACCATTAAATATATTGATAAAAGATTGTGAATATAACCTACACTTGCCAATTTGAAAATACCCCCCACAATTAACTGAATGTATTTTCTTATTACTTATATGAATAATCTCATTATCATTTAATTTTACAATTGGATAACGCTGGCCCGAAGCTTCTGCATATATTTCACCATGCTCATCCTTAACACATTCCATTTTACACTTATTACTCTCCAAATCACATTTAACCACTCCAGGGTAATCACCATATCCACTATTTCTTCTTTTAAAACATAAAGATGAAGTTGACCTTTGTGAATCTTTTTTTATTCCTAAATCTTTTGAAGTAATTGATAAAATATTATCCTCAAAAAAAATACTTGCAATATCTCCTAGAATAAAATAGGTATCTTCATCGTAATTTGTTTCATAAAATCCATTTTTATCTATATTAAATTTATTAGGAATCAAAAGACTTTCTGATACTTTTTTATCATCAGCTAAATCGTATTTTCTAATAGAACCCTTAAAATACCAAATTAACTCGTCTTTGTTTAAAAATAATTTAGTTTTAATTCCATCACCATAATAAAATATTCCATCATGTTCATGCTCCCACACATCCAACAAATTACTGACTTTATTATTTAAATTATATTCATATAATTCTAAAATCTTTTTTTTATGTTTTAAATAATAAATAATTTCACCTTTGACTACCGAATCATAGAAAGAGCTATAATCTTCATTGAACATAGCCACATTCACCATTTTTTGATTATTATCTTGAATATCTAAATATTTTAAAATGTTAAAATCTGTATTATTAGAACTATAACCAGAAGAAGTATATTTATCATGACTCGTTCCAACTAACACTAATTCAGCATTATCTAGCATAGAAATTTGGTAATCAACTTGATGTTTTGTATCCATATAACCTCTAATGTAATATTGAATAGCAGTTCCTGGTAAATATAAAAAAGATGATATAACTATTATTGCAATAGTAGTTAACAGAAAAAATAACCATTTTGGTAAAAAAGATAAAATATAAAAGACTGTGTACGATATTAAAATAAATATCATAAGCTCCGAAAAATCTACAGAAGATATCTCATTTACAGCTTCAAAGAAAGCCATTTTACCAAATAATATTTCTAAAATAAAAAAATAAACAAACAAAAAAATCATCACTATAAATATCGTCTTTTTTCTAGTTTCCCAATTCGTATTAAACAAGTCTTTTATTTTTTTTAATTTCATAAAACTATGAAGATTATACCATGTTAGACGATTCTTTTTTTCACATACATCTAACATGTGTGAAAACCCTACACTATTTTGGTATATCTACTCCAGACTTCCGTAAACAGCCGACCCCAAGAAAAAAACGCGGAAGTTTTTTTTGTTATCATGTCTTTATCTTTTTTGGTAAACAATTTTTAAGATCTTCACCAAAAAGAAAACATGTTGAAATAATTTCATTAAATTGTTTATAATCAAAACTTATTTTTTCCCCTTTTTTAAAATTTTTTATCTTTTCGTCTTTTTTTAACAAAACCAAAGCCCCACTATGTCCAACATTTTGAATTTTTGTTCCTCCAACAATATCAACCTCTTCACTTTTATTATTTTTATAAAATAATTTCATTTTAATCCATTTTAATTCTAAAATTTTTAAATTTTTATTATTTATATCCTTTTCTCCGACAATGCCTCCCCTGTGTACAAGACAATTTCTCACTTTATTAATTGAAAGTATATGTTCAACATAAACTAAATCTTTAATAGAAAAAAATTTAATCTTTTCAATCATACTTGAAATAGTACAAAATTCAGCTTTTTTTTGAAAATCATTTAAATTTTTTAACTTTGTAAATTTTATTGGATTAGAAATAATATATGAATACTTATAAGCATCTCTTAATGTATATTCAACCCCTTTCATAAGATCCTCGAAACCTCTTTCTAATAACCAATCTTTATATTTTTGTTTTTTAGCACAAATATCTATGTCGTTCTCTCCCATTTTCATTTTTAAAAAACTAGAATCTATTTCTAATTCTGGAGGTATCTCATTAATCAATTCCAAAGTTTGCAAACCAAATGTAACTGAATCATTGCATTTTCTTAATTTATCATATAAAGAATTAGTTACCCCTCCATAATTTAGTTTTAATTCTATTTTTTCATCTTTTTTTATCATTTTTTTCTAAACGCGCTCTTTGCTCACTCATTTTTATTTCTTGAATAAATTGAACAGATTTTTCTTTATTTTTTTCACCAATATTATTATAGTCATATTCATTTTTTATTTTAGATTTATTTTTATCTGGAAACAAAAATTCAATATAAACTTTTAATTCACTTAACTGTTCCAAAATAACTCCCGTTGAAGAATAAGTTATTGCTGTGTTTTTCATAATTTTCTCTAATTCTAAAATATACTCTTTTTTACATGAATCTGTTTCCTCAATTTGTACATCAATTTTATTATTTATTTTATCACGAATATTTTTTAAAACATCATCTTCTTTTTTTATAATAAAATTTAAATTTTCAACCAATGAATTTATGTTTTTATTTAAAATATCAATTAACCTTACAATATTTAACCCTTTGTTTAAAATAACTAAATCTTTTATTTCTAGAGAATTAATATGTTCTCCTAATTTTTTTATATCTTCAAAAGGAACATTCGTATGTTCTGGATTAAAACTCGCCTTACCAATACTCTTTTGTGTTTTTTTAACAATGATATTAATATTATCTTCAAAATCTAATAAACCCCTTCTTATATCTAAAAATTGATTTAAATCATAAACTATATTTTTATAAACAATTAAATTATTTTTTTTGTAAAGTTGTCCTTTTTTAAAACGATAACTGTAATAAGGAATCAAAATAGAAGCAATTGAAACCGAAATTAAAGTCTGCCATTCTTTAACATAATCAAACAACTTTTCAAATTTGAAACCATGATACCATTCCAAAATAACACTAAAATTATTAAAAAAATTATATTTGTCCCAAGAAAAAAATAAAACAAAAAACCCAAGCAAAAATAAAATGCATTTTTTTATTTTACTATCTTTTTTAAAATTTTTCATATTTTTTTATTAAATATATTATAACATCGCATACAACTAAAAAATAACAATTAAATTAATTTTTTAACATATCTTAAATACCCCCCCCACATATATCTTTTACAAACTTCGCTTATTATTTAATTCTAAAAAATAGAGGCATCTATAGATGCATCTATAGATGCATCTATTTTTTTATTTGTTATTGTTTAACTTTGAAAAAAATGAAAAATGCGGAGCATTTTTCATTTTTTGGGTTTTTTTTCAACAATGGTTAAAGAAATGGGTGTTTTTTGAAAGGTTCGACTGACGCGGACGACGATGGACGTTTTTCAAAAAGTCCGACTTGAACTTTACCCCTACACACAAATTCAT
>JAGLGQ010000089.1 GCA_023143935.1 Minisyncoccota bacterium | reverse complement strand
GATGAAGAATCAAGAGAAGTAACATGGTCTTTTAAAAAAATAAATGCCTTTATTGGGCACAGAACTGCTCCAAAGACTGTATATTTTAAAGTGGGTATTATTCCATCCTCTGTTCAAATAGGGTCTATTCCAGTTTTAGTTAGTAATAAAATTTTAACAGCTAAAGATACATATATAGAAGATAGAAATATAGAAGTAAATACAAATTCAGATAAAGGATTTTTAGAAAATGATTCTTGTGGAAGATTGGGAGATGGAGTAGTAAGAGAATAATCTTTTGAAAAAATTATATTTTTGATATACTTAAAAGATATTATGACAAATTTTTTACAACCAAAAAAAATTATTTCTGAAACTGCGATTGTTGAAGGTAGTGTTGCTGTAGATTTTGGTTTTGGAAATGGAATTTTCTTAGAACTTCTTGCAAGAGAAGTTGGAGATAGTGGGGAGGTTTATGCTATAGATATTCAAGAAGATATTATTGTTAGAGTAAAAAAAGAGTTTGAAGAAAAAGGAATAGAAAATGTCAATTTTATTGTAGCAGATCTTGAAGAAGAAAAAGCCATAAAATTAAAAGATTCTTCGGTGGATTTTATTTTGATATCTTCTTTGTTTTTTCAATTAGAAAATAAAGAGTTTGTGGCAAAAGAAGCGGGAAGAATTTTAAAACCAAACGGAAAAGTTTTATTTATTGATTGGAGAGATTCTTTTAAGGGATTGGGTCCTGATGTTAGTTTAATTTTTCCCGAAAGAGAGGCTATAAAATTATTTAGAAATTTATCTTTTGAATTAGAAAGAAGGGTTGATTCTGGGGAATATCATTACGCTTTAATTTTTAGAAAGATTTAGATTTTAATAATTTTATTTTTTTAGTATAATATAATGTATGAAAAAAAAATTATCTTTATTTAGGTTAGGTTTATTGGGCGTATTTTTTATATTAGCATTATTAGGGTTTTTTTTGTTTTCTACATATAAAGGAGTGGTTGATGAAAAAGCGGAGGTCGGAGAAGTAGTTATATGGGGAACTTTAGATCAAGGAATTGTAGAATTAGTTTTATTAGAAGCCAGAGAGCGACATAATAATATTAGTAAAGTTGTTTATGTACAAATAAATAGAAATACATATCAGACAGATGTTTTGGAAGCGATAGCTTCGGGACAGTCTCCAGATTTAATAATAGTTTCAAACGAAAGTTTATATGGGAATTTAAATAAAATTTATAAAATTTCTAGTGAACAATATCCAATTCGTTCGTTTATTGATACTTATGTAGATGCTTTTTCGATATTTTATGAAGATGATGGAATTTGGGCTATTCCTTTTGTTATTGATCCGATGGTAATGTATTATAATAAAGATATCTTCGCTACGAATTCAATAGCAGAACCTCCAAAATTTTGGGATGAGTTTGATGGTTTATCACAAAAAATGACTATTGTTGATGATAAGGATAATATAAAAAGAGCCACGATAGCTTTTGGTGAAGTTATTAATATTAATAACTTTAAAGGGATACTTTCTACTTTATTTATGCAGTTAGGTAATAAAATTATTTATAGAAAAAATGGTGAATATATAACAGATAAGAATTTTGAACAAGGTAATCGTCCCGCGCAGGCTATTAATTTTTATTTATCTTTTTCTAATCAGATTAATCCAATGTATTCTTGGAATAGGTCTTTACCAAGTTCAAAAGAGTTTTTTTTATCGGGTAAGTTAGCTACTTATTTTGGTTTTAGTTCTGAAATAAAAGATTTAAGATTAAAAAATCCTAATTTAAATTTTGATGTTGCTGAAATTCCGAATGTGAAAGGGTCTAGTAAAAAAACGGTTTTTGCTAATGTTTGGGGGTTTGCTATTCCGAAAGCTTCTGGAAATATAGATGGGGCTTTTACGGTTGCTCAGATTCTGTCTTCAAAAGAAACCCAATCTATTCTTTCTAAAAAGCTTTATTTACCTCCAGTTAGGAGAGATTTATTAAATGTAATTTCTTCAGGAGATATTTATATGGATATATTTTTTAAAGAAGCAATATTTGCTAAAACTTTTATGGATCCAGATGGATATGGAACAAGTTATATATTTAAATCAATGGTAGAAAGAATAAATGGTGGTAAATCACCAGAGGGTTCAATTACAACTTCTTTTAGTGAAATTGATATCTTATTGGGAAATTAAGGAACTAAATTTTATAATTAAGATTGTGTTATTTTGTTTATATTAAAATAGAGGACTCTATAGATGCATCTATAGAGTCCTCTAAATTTTTTTATAGAAAAAATACTAAATTTTGTTTTTGTTATCTTTTATGACATAATTGTTATTATGGTAAAAAGTGTTTCAAAAAAATCTTTTGAAGAATATAGTTTAAATAGTATTTTTTTTGAAAATACAGATTTAAATCAAGCAGATAGGGCTTTAATAAAAAAAGCTTACGATTTTGCAGAGTTAGCTCATAGAGGAATTAAAAGAAAGTCTGGAGAGCCATATTTTATACATCTTGTGGCTACTGCAAAAAATTTAGCCTTTTTGGGTATGGATGGTACGGTAATTGCTGCGGGATTATTGCACGATTCTATTGAAGATGGAGTGGCTACAGAAGAGCAAATAAAAAAAGAATTTGGTAATGAAATCGCTTTTTTGGTTGAAGGGGTTACAAAATTGGGGCATGTTAGATTTAAAGGAATGAGAAGGCATAATGAATCATTAAGAAAACTTTTTGTTGCCACTTCTAAAGACATAAGAGTTTTAATTATAAAATTTGCAGATAGAATTCATAATTTAGAGACTTTAAAATTTATAGAAACACCAGAAAAAAGAAAAAGGATTGCCACTGAATCATTAGAAATTTATTCTCCTTTAGCATATCGTCTTGGTATTAGTGCTTTTTCAAAAAGGTTGGGGGATTTAGCTTTTCCTCATGTTATGCCTGAAGAATATAAGAGAGTAAAAGAAATTTTAAAAGAAAGGTCAAAAGAAAATGTTAAAAATTTAGAACAATTTCGTAGATCTATTTCAAAAAAGTTAGCTGAAAATAAGATAATTGATTTTAAGATTACACATAGAGTAAAAACTTTGGTGGCTTTATATAAAAAACTTATAAAAAACGATTGGAATGATGAAAAAATTTATGACATTATTGCTTTAAGAATTATGGTAAAAGATATCGCTGATTGTTATCAGGTTTTAGGAATTATTCATAAAAATTTTAAACCAATGATAGGTAGAATTAAAGATTATATTGCAGTACCAAAATTAAATGGATATCGTTCAATTCATACCACTATTTTTACAGGTCATGGTGGAGTTATTGAAGTACAAATTAGAACAGAAAGAATGCATCAAGAGGCAGAATACGGAATCGCATCTCATTTAAGTTATAAAGCCAAAACTGTTGGTGTTGAGGGAATTAGAAAAAATCAGAAAGATTGGGTTTCAAAAATTTTTGGTATGTTTTCTAAAAACAGTAATTCTTTTACAATTATGGAAGAATCGAAAAAAGAGAATGAAGAAGATAATCATAAGTGGATACATGACTTAGCTATATGTTCGGATCGTCCAGAAGAGGATGATTTTGAATATCATCTGAAAGAAGATTTTTTTTCAGATAGAATTTTTGTGTTTACTCCTTTGGGGGAAGTTATTGATTTACCAGTTGGGGCTACACCTGTAGATTTTGCTTACCATATACATACCGCCATGGGGGAGACAATAACTGGAGCAAAAATTAATGATAATTTTAAGTCATTGGATACTGTTTTAAAAACTGGTGATATTATAGATATTTTAGCTAAAAAAGGAGCAACTCCAAATATAAAGTGGTTGGAATTTGTAAAAACATCAATGGCAAAAAGAAAAATTAGGGCATTTTGGGAAAGAAAAAAAAGAGAAAATTAAATATGAAAAAAATTAATGAATTAAATTTATTAAAGAATGATTTATCACATTTTTATATAATTTTAGGAGATGAAAAGAAAAATAAAAAAGATGTTTTAGATTTTTTAAAAGAAAAAATAAACTTTATTTATCAAAAAAATAGTGATTTTTTTGATTTTTCTGGATCAGATTTATTTATTGATCAAGTTAGAAAGATAAAAAGTATAAATTCAGTTAGTAAAAAACAAGAGAATAAATATAGAATATTTTTTTTAGATTATAAAAAATGGAGTATAGAAAGTCAAAATGCTTTTCTAAAAACTTTAGAAGAACCATTAGAAAATACTATTTTCTTTTTATTTATTACAAATAGCGATATTCTTTTGGATACAATTAAATCTCGTGCACAAATTTTAAAAGGGTACATTTTTTTAAATCAAGAGGATGGTGAAAATTTTTTGAAATTAGAATATCAAGAAAGAATTAAAATAATAAAAAAATTAGAATCAGAACAATATTTAGATTTTTTAGATTCTATAGAAAATGCTTTGTTAGAAAATAAAAAAAATATAGAGAATATTTCGGAAGTTTTTAAAAAATTTTTAGAATTAAAAAGTCAAAGTAAATTTAAAGGTTCTAATGTAAATTATATTTTAGAATTTTTAGCATTATATTTACCAAAAATTAAATAGCTATTTAAATAG
>JAGLGQ010000088.1 GCA_023143935.1 Minisyncoccota bacterium | reverse complement strand
GATAAAGAAAATAAAAAAGTTTCTTATCAAACAATAGGGATTAGACAAGATGAATTTGAAAATGTTTTTCATTTTGTGTTACCTAAAAAATATGCTGAAAATGTTGTTGCAGAAGTAGGAAGAGAAGCACAACAGATAGTATTTGAAGTTCAAGATGACAAAAAATTAAAAATTAAACAAATTGAATATTAAATATAAAAAATGACTTTTGATTGCACAACATTAAGCGGAATTGATCAAGCGACTTGTGAAGCGTTATTTGATGAGTCCGCTTTTTTTGTGTATATCACTGAATTTTTACATTTTTTTTCTGTATTTTTTATTGTTGTTTTTATTTTGTATTTTATAATTTATAAATGGGTTTTCCAGTTAAAATAAATTTATGACTTTTACAGCTGATGTTACTTTAATTCTTTCAGATGTTGCACAAATGTTATCTGTGTATATTGTGCCTTTTGTCGGTTTTTTTATAATTGCATTACCTGCTAGGATAGCTTTTAAAATGTTTCACAAATCATTAAATAATTACACTAAGTTTTAAATAATTAATTAATCAAAAATAATTATGTTTATTCAAATAGCACAAGCGTATAATCCTACAGATGTTTCTGGGGTAACTACAAACTTGTCAACAATGATTTTTGAATATCTTCCTGCCTTACTTGTTTTAATGGCGACTTTGGGAATTGCAATGATTGCATATTCTTGGGTTAAAAGAGCAATTAAAGGCAGATAGAATTTTTTTATTATATCAAAATATTTTTGGTATAATAATAAGAGTTTTATAAAAAACTCTGTTTAATTCGTTAAAGAAAAATTTATGGTATCTGAAATTGTAAATTTCATCTTGGGAATTCCTACAGCAAATGCAGCTTATGCGGCTGCTGATATTACTGCGGTAACTACGGAATTAACAGCGATGATTACAGCTTATCTTCCCTCTCTACTTCTTTTAACAGCAACTCTTGGAATTGCAATGATTGCATATTCTTGGGTTAAAAGAGCTATTAAAGGTAGATAGCTGATAGAGGTTAGAATTTTTTTCTAACTTCTAATTAGTTATTTAATATTAAAATTTATGAAAAGAAACTATTTTTATTTTTATTTGATTCTATTGTTTTGTTTTTGTTTTTCCGCTTCCGCTTCTGCTAGTGATGTTATGGAAGAAGATTTTGATTCTTATAATATCGGCACGATTCACGAACAAGGAGAATGGGGCAGTTCTTCTGGTGCTCTCGTGAATAATGAACAATATGTTTCAGCAAGTCAGTCTGTAAAATTACCTGTTGGATCTTATGGGGCAAACTGGGTTGCTCCTAGTACAACAAATATAGAGAAATTTTTGTATTTCTCTTTTTATATTGACGATGCTTCTGGTGATAACAATACTGTTGAGGCTTCTTTTAAGCCTACAGTTCACGAAATAGGAGGAGGTAATGTAATTAACTCTATGTTACATATTTGTGGTACTGGTGGTGCTACCTATAATCTTGTTACCGACGGAGATATTACTTGCAGTACTCCCGATTTAGTCATTGATACTGGGTTAGTGCTTGATACTTGGTATGACGTTGTTGTTGAAGTTAATTTTGTTACAGGATCCGCTAGAGCTAAAGTTGATGACGATGATTTTTCAGAATGGTATAATAATGTTGCGGATCAAGGAATAGATTATAATGTTAGTGTTAACATTAATAATCTTAATTCTGCAGATTCTAAAATTTATTTTGATAATATAATTTGGGGAGAGGGTTCAGAGGAAAGCGGTTATATTGAAATTATAGATCCGATTAATGATGAAACAGTTCTAGGATCTGCTTTTGATGTGGAATTTATTTATTGGAATTACGATGATATTACCGCTCCTTTTGATAAAGCATTTATATATATTTGGAAAGAAAATATCGGTACTTTGTATTATAATTTTTTTAGTATTGATACTGATAATGTTGAGGAAGAAAAAACCAGAAGTATCCCAACAGTGCCAGAAGATTATATTTCTATTTTAGGATCTTATAATGATGTCATTATGTCTGTTATTTTATATAATTCTACAACTGGAATTTATTCTGATAGTGTTCAAAGAACTTTTAATATTTCTACTCCTGGATCAAGATATTATGATTTTTCTTATATGGTGTATTTAGTAACTGATATGACAATGCAAGACGGAAGACCGTCTAAAATTTTTAATAATACAGATGAGCAAGAAATTATTGTTTCTGCTGATATTGGAGATATATCTTGTGATGATATTTCAATAGATTATTTTGATTTTAATTCTTATACCGATAATACTTTCACAGTAATTGACCAAGCAGAAACAATAAATGAAATAAGAAAAGGTTGTGTTGAATCTGGTTTTGAGGGTCCTTCTGACGAAAAAGTATATCTTTATTTATCAGTAACGGCAGATGTTGCTACATCAGTTTATTATCAATTTGATTATTACGATGATGAAATTCAAGATAATAAATTAAATTTTTTAAGATTTGTTATTGATTATGATATTGATGACGGTGTTTCTGGTGGTGTTGTTAGTCAAGATATATTACAAGATCATTATTGTGAAGATATGACTTTTTATATTCCTAAACTTTTTTCAGACGAACCGTTTAAAATTATTGTTTTAAATAAAATTTGTAAAGCTCTTTTTGCTCCTCCCTCTTATTTTCCTAATCAAATGGATAGAATCAAATTAGTGCTTGAACAAAAGTTTTCTTTTTTATTTCAAATACAAACTAAAATGGTTGCGTCTGCTTCTGTTATTGCGTCTGGTTCTACCTCTCCTCCCTCTGTTGTTTCTGGTTCTTATAATGGTATGACTTTTAATATTGCTGATATGTTTGGTGGTATGTCTTCGTCTATTGTTTGGTGCAGATCTTTACTTGCTGTTTTGATTTGGCTTGCCTTTATTATTTGGCTTTTAAGAGATGCAAAAAAATTGTTTTCAAAAGATGCCGAAGTTATAAATAATAATTAATATAATTTTATGTCAATAATTGAATTAATTACGATACCGTTTTTTAATGTTTTTGTTTGGTTTTTTAGTATTTTACCGACTGTGACGCTTCCAACAGACTTTTTTGAAACCTTTGATACTTTTGTTGGTTTATTAACCTCTCTGGGCTATTTTTTGCCTTTACCGACTGTTTCAGCAATTTTTGTTTTATATTTTTCTTATTATTTCTTAAGATTTACATTCTCTGCTATTAGATTTTTATTAAGCTATACTCCATTTTTAAAACCTAATAAATAAAAATGAAAAGACAGATGACAAAAAAACATTTTAAAAAAATATATGCTGGTTGGAAACGGTTTAATACTTTGCCGTCTGGTACAGCAATTAAAAAAAATAATAAGCGTAAAAAAGTTAGAAAATTTAATTATTAATTAAGAAATTTTATGGTTTGGAAAAAAAGAAAATTGAAAAAACCGTATAAATTTAAAGGTGCTTTTGCTAAAAGGGGCAAATTTAAATATCCTGATAAATCTGGTTTTTGGTGGAAAACAAAAAAAGCTAGAAATAAATCTAATCAAGATTATTTTTAAAAAATGAAAAAAATATATTTAGAAAAATCTTTAATATTTATTAATTTTTTCAGTTTTATTTTAATTGTTTTGATAGTGCATTTATTTATATATATGTTTTTAATTTCTTTAGTTGATTAAAAAATGAATGAAAAATATTTAAAAAAATTTATTGATATATTTCCGATTATTTTTGGTTGTCTTCTTTTTTTAGTTTCAATAAAATGTTTTTTTATTGGTCTTGTTGCTTTTTCTGGTTATCCCGAATTTGTTGTTGGTCTTTTTTGTTTTTTTGTTGCTGTGAAATTGTTTGATTGGTCTTGGGAATTACAAGATGATTATCATTATAGTAAACAATTTGAAAAAACAAATGATGATTTTGAAAATAGGTTTAATTTAAATAGAAAAGATTATGAAAATAATTGAATTTTTAAAATGGTTTTACTATGATATCAAAAACCCACGTCCTAAAGTACCAGAAGAATTTATAATTTTTGTTGGTGAAAAAGGTAAAGGTAAAACAGCGTCAATGCAATATCATCAGTCCATTGTTCGTGATATGTATGATGTACCAATTCATATTTTTGCAAATTATAAGAGTAAGTATGCAGATCCTAGAATTTTAATGTCGGCAGAGGATATTATGAGTACTCCGCCAAATTCTGTTATTTATATAGATGAAGCAAATGAAAAGTTTGATTCACAAGATTGGGCGAATTTTCCAAAAGTTTTAAAAAAATTGATAACACAAAATCGTCATTTAAATAAAACTGTTGTAATGGGAGCACAAAGATATCTTGATATAAATAAAAGATTTAGAGATAAATTTGATTTTATAATTGAAGTCAATAATATTCGTCATCGTTGGATTTTTTGGAAAGCTTTTGAATTAAAGCATTATAAAGGAATTGCAAGAATGGACGAGGAGGGTAAAATAATGAGAAATAGCAACGGTGAGGACATTATAGAGCAATACAAGGGCGATAGAGTGGCTTGGCGTCAATCATTTATAGCAACAAACGATCTTTATGAAAGCTATGACGATAAAGAGCTTATGTTTGGTTGCTAAAAAAAGTTATGCACATTTTTTGCTTTTTGTTTCTACAAAAAGCAAAAAGTGAAAATTGTGTATAACTTTGACAATTATTATTTTTTTTTAAACCCTCTAGGCTCGTCCGCATATACACTTAAGAACCAAACGTAATGAAAAAATACATTGAAAAACTAGTTATCTCAGGCAAAACAATAGAAACCTATAAATATTCAAAGTGGCAATTATCCGATTATAAGGCAAAGCGAACGAACTACAATAAAGATAAAAAAAATAAGCGTTCTGCTTTAGCAGATCATCGTTCTACCACTATTATATGTAATTTGGTTAATTGTAATGAGTGTTTAAATAAATTTTTGACTTTAACTTTTGCGGGAAATGTTAAAGATTTAAATATAGCTAATAATGAATTTAAACAGTTTGTTAGAAGAATAAAAAAAATATATCCATATTTTTTATATGTGTGTGTTGTAGAATTTCAACAGCGTGGTGCAGTTCATTATCATTTAG
>JAGLGQ010000087.1 GCA_023143935.1 Minisyncoccota bacterium | reverse complement strand
GAAAAAAGAATGTTTGCGGAACTTAAATTAAAAAATGGTGAAATTTTAAAATTATACGGAATTATTGATAAAATGGAAAAATTAGATGGAGGAAAGATAAGAGTTGTGGATTATAAGACAGGAAAAACTTTTGGAGAAAAAAACAAAGACCAAAAAGAAGATTTAGAAAGACAAACAATATTTTATAAACTTTTAATTGATAAGTATTATGATGACAATAGAGTTTCCGAAGGAGTTTTAGATTTTGTAGAAAAAAGTAAAAAAACGGGGGAATTTGAAAGACAAAAAAAGGTAATTGATGCAAAAGATGTTGCAGAATTGGAACAAGAAATTCAAGATTTTGCCGAAGATATAATGAGCGGTGCATTTTTAGAAAAAAAATACGAAAAAACAAAAGAAAATGAAGACTTTTGGGACTTGTGGGAATTATTGAAAGATTAATGGGAGTTTGCTGAGAGTTTGTTGAGAGTTTTGAAATATTTGTTACGTAACATGTTACGTAACAAGTATTTTGAAAAATAATGGGGATTTTGCGGAGCAAAATCCCCGTTTTTTTTTTTTTATACAAAAATGACGCAATGAGATTGAAAAAATGACGCAATAGATTGGTAATTTTAAACTCTTTATCGGAGTTCTTTGTAAAAAATGACGCAATGAGATTGAAAAAATGACGCAATGTTGTTATAATCATCCTCATGAACAAAAGACAAAAAAAAATAATTGAATTTGCTCAAAAAAACAAAACTTTTCAAAATAAAGATTTAGTTGTTTTTTTTGATAATGAGTATTCAAGAGAGACAATTACAAGAGATTTATCTTTCTTGCTTTCAAAAAATATTTTGCAAAAAAAGGATGCGGGGGCATTCACCGTTTATTTTTTAGTTGAACATTATGATATTTTAAAAGAAATTGATAAAAAAGAATATTTTGAAAGTTCTTATTTAAAAAGAGAAATTAAAGAAAATTTTAATTTTGAAATATTTGATATTTTAGAAAATGAAATTTTTACAATAGAAGAAAAAGAAAAAATAGAAAATTTACAAAAAGAATTTGAAAAAAATTTTACAAGTTATGATAGTCAAACTTTAATTAATAAAGAATTTGAAAGAATTATGATTGAATTTTCTTGGAAGTCTTCCGCTATTGAAGGAAATACTTATTCACTTTTAAGTACAGAGGCTTTGTTGAAAGAAAATGTTGTGGGAGAGGAAAAAAGTGAAGAAGAAACAAGAATGATTTTAAATCATAAAGATGCCTTTAATGAATCCATACAAAACAAACAAAGATTTTTAAAATTAAATTATTTTGATATTGAATATATCCATGAAGTATTAACTAAGGGGTTAAATATAACTAAAAATATTAGAAATAAAGCAGTTGGTATTACTGGTACAAAATTTAAACCTCTTGATAATGCTTTTCAAATTAAAGAAGTTTTAGAAAAAATGATTGATCTTATAAATAAAAAAGAATTATTTTTTGAAAAAGCATTTTTGGCTTTAATATTAACTTCTTATATTCAAGCCTTTGAAGATGGTAATAAGAGAACAGCCAGAATGCTTTCCAACGCTATTTTATTAGCTCATGATTCAATTCCACTTTCATATAGAATTGTAAGTGTTGAGGAGTACAAAAAAGCTTCTTTGCTTTTTTACGAAATAAATAATATTTTTTATTTTAAGCAAATTTTTATCGAGCAATTTGAGGACGCAGTAAAAAATTATTTTAATTAAAAATAATATACCAAAACTTTTGTTTTGTACTTGTGAGAGTTTGTTGAGAGTTTTGAAATATTTGTTACGTAGCATGTTATGTGGCAAGTATTTTGAAAAACAACGGGGATTTTGCTCCGCAAAATCCCCGCCTTTCACAATAAATTCTTTTAAAAAATTGCTTCGCAATTTTTTATTTTATGCTAAAATAATGTTTATAATGAGTAATATGCAGATGTTTTTTTTAAAAATTCAAAAAAGTTTTTTATTTTTAATCATTTTAATTTTCTCTTTTTTTCTAATTAATTTTAGTGAAGTTTTTGCAGCAGGTACCGATGATTTTGTAATTACTGCAAAAACAGACAACACAGGAACATCCACGAACACACAATTCACCATTCCTGTAGGAACAGGTACTTTTAATTACAATATAGATTGTGATAATGATGGTGTAGATGAAGCAACAGGACAAACAGGAAGTTATACTTGTAATTATGGTTCTGCAGGTACATATACCATAAGAATTGAAGGAACATTTCCTCATATTTATTTTAATTATGGTGGAGATAGAGAAAAAATCCTTTCTGTAGAACAATGGGGAACAGGAGTTTGGGGTTCAATGAGTAGTGCTTTTATGGGTGCTGTAAATTTAGTAGTAAATGCTACAGATAACCCCAATCTTTCTTCTGTAACAGATATGTCACAAATGTTTCGTGGCGCAAACGCTTTTAATCAAGATATAAGTTCATGGAATGTGTCTAATGTAACAAATATGTTTAATATGTTTTCTTTTGCATTTGCTTTCAATCAAGATATAAGTAGTTGGAATGTATCTAATACAACAACTATGACAGAAATGTTTTACAATGTTACTTTATCAACTACTAATTACGACGCTCTTTTAAATGGTTGGAACGCTCAAGTTTTACAAAACGGAGTAACTTTTCACGGTGGAAATAGTAAATATTGTGCCGTAACAGCTCACGACAACATGACATCAGTTAGCGGACACAATTGGACAATTACAGACGGCGGACTTAATGCAGTTTGTAATGCCGACCCAACCGACATTAAATTAGATGCTGGAGACTCCGATTCAGTAAATGAAAATACAGCCTCTGGAACAAACATTTCAGCCCTAACAACTACAGATGCAGACGCTGGAGACACCCACACATACACTTTAGTTTCAGGAACAGGAAACGAAGACAACGCTAAATTCACAATTTCAGGTACAAATTTACAGTTAGCTTTCACTCCAGATTACGAATCACCAACAGACCTCGGAGACACAGCAGGAAACAATACTTACGCAATCAGACTTCAAACAG
>JAGLGQ010000086.1 GCA_023143935.1 Minisyncoccota bacterium | reverse complement strand
GTTTGTCCTGTTGCTTCATCTGTTCCGTCATTATCACAATCTATGTTGTAATTAAATGTACCTGTTCCTGTAGGAATGGTGAATTGTGTGTCTGTGGATGTTCCTGTGTTGTCTGTTTTTGCAGTAATTATGAAATCATCAGTACCTGCCGCAAAAACTTCACTAAAATTAATTAGAAAAAAAGAAAAAAATAAAATGATTAAAAACAAAAAACTTTTTTGAATTTTTAGGAAAAACATCTGCATATCACTCATTATAAATATTATTTTATCATGAAAAATTGATTAAATGAAATAGAATAATGAATAAAAAAATAGAAAAAATGATATAATATTTTTATGAATACAAATACTAAATTACAATCTGCAAAAAAAAAGATAAAAGATGAAATAAAAAAACATAATTTAAATTTTGTATGGCAAAATATTGAATCCCCTCTAAAAAAAATCTGCGACGAGATGACAAAAAATGGATTTAAAATTGATTTAAAAAAATTAAAAAATCTTTCTACTGTTTTTCAGAAAAAAATTTTAGAAATTGAAAAAGAAATTTTTAAAATTTCTGGTAATGAATTTAATGTAAAATCCACTCAACAACTTTCTAAAGTTTTATTTCAAGAATTAGAAATTTCCTCAAAAGGTTTAAAAAAAACACCCAAAGGTGTTATTTCCACTAAAGAATCTGAACTTTTAAAATTAAAAGGACAACATAAAATAATAGATTTAATTTTAGAATATCGTGAACTTGCAAAAATGCTTTCAACATATGTTGATAATATTATACCAACCGTGGATAGTGACAATAGAATTCATCCAGAATTTTTGCAACTCGGAACTTCAACGGGTAGAATGTCTTCAAAAAATCCAAATATTCAAAATATTCCTGCGGGAGGTAAATACGGATCTTTAATTAGAGAAGTTTTTATACCAAAAAAAGATTTCTTATTAGTTTCTTTTGATTATTCTCAAATTGAATTAAGGATAGCTTCTCTATTGTCGGAAGACCAAAAATTAATTAAAGCTTTCAGGGAAAATCAGGATATTCATTCAGCTGTAGCAGAAGAAATCTTTGGGGAGGAAACAAAAGAAACCAGAAGAAAAGCAAAGATAATTAATTTTGGAATTTTATACGGAATGGGGGCAAATAGTTTAAAAAATAATTTAAATGAAGGAAATAATGACGAAGAAATAAAAATTGCAGATGCAAGAAAATATTTAGATGATTATTTTGAAAAATTTTCTGGTTTAGCTTCATATATAGAAAAAGAAAAACAGAGAGTAAAAGAAGATGGTTTTACCACAACATTATTTGGAAGAAAAAGATTTTTTCCAGAAATAAATTCCAAAGTACCTTTTATAAAAGCCATGGCGGAACGAATGGCAATAAATGCTCCTATTCAAGGAAGTAGTGCAGATATTATAAAAATTGCCATGATAAAAATTGATGAATTTTTGGAAAAAGAAAATTTAAAAGATAATGTAAAAATGTTAGCACAAGTACATGATGAATTAATTTTTGAAATAGAAAAAAATACTTTTGAAAAAGTATGTAAAAAAATTGATGAAATAATGGAAAATATTTTAAATAATTCTGATTTAGAAAAAAAATATAAAAAAGTACCTTTGGTTGTACATATAAATAAAGGGTTAAATTGGTCTGAACTAAAATAATTTAAAATCTTTAAAATTAGCAAACTGCTTTGTTAATTTCTTTGCCCCAACACTCACCGTATATTCATACGCCTCGTGTTGTAGCTCATCATTGCCTCGCATTTTATCTAATTTTAAAAATTTTGGACATGTAAAAAAATAGCTATTTAAATAGCTATTTAAACGGGTGTTTAATTTATTCTAAAAAAAAATGACCAATGGTGGACGTTTTGCCGGGGGTCCGACTTTGAAATTTGAATTTAATTAAAAATACGAAGTATTTTTAATTAACAGTCAAATTTTCTGAAATCGGACCTCGCGGACGCGGACGAAAATCGGACCTTGACGCGA
>JAGLGQ010000085.1 GCA_023143935.1 Minisyncoccota bacterium | reverse complement strand
AAAGTATACCATTTTAAAAAATTATGTATATGCTTGACATTTTATCCATAAATGTGATAATAATAAAATAATTTAAAAAAATATGACAAATACTTTAGAAACAAACACAAAGAAACCAAAATTAATCCCAGAATTTACCGCCAAAGAATTAATAATGAAAATTCAAGAAGGAATTAGAACAAAACAAGGTTCAACTATATTTTTTTATCGTGAATTACAAAAAAGGATCGTCAATAAAGACTTGAATCTTTCTCAAATTAAATCGCTTCCGTTAAACTTTGAACTACAAGTTTATAAAATTTTAGCAGACCAAATATTATGTTTATGCCAAAAAAATTCAAAAGATAGACAATTTATTGAACAATATGATCAAGCCCTAAAAAACCTAATAAAAGAAGCGGGGGAGAAAAAAATCGATGTTACTTCGCTAAAATCAATCCAACGAGTAATAACAACACATCTAATACAAAAATCCACAACTCTCCCACGAACACCTTCAACACAAAAGATAAATATGTTTAAAATTTAATTAAATTAAAAAATATTTTAAATTTTTTTTTAAACACTTTTCTTAACAATTTATTTATAAATGTAATAATAATAAAATAATTAAAAAATATGAATTCTAACGAAAAAAAATGGTTAACTATTCACAGAAAGCTTAAACAAAAAAAACCAAAAAAAAAAGAACAACGAATAGCAACTCCTCCAACAGAAGCTCAAAAAAGAGAACTCCTTAAAGAAGTCTGGAAAAAATCAAATTTAAATCCCAGAAAAAGAACTTAGATAAAGTATTTTAAAAAACTAAAAAATACTTTGACTGCTTTAACAATTTATTTTTATATTATATTATTTTTTGGTAAAACAAAAAACCGTTCTCTTTCGAGAGTCCGGTTTTTAGGGGTCAGTTCACAGTTCACTTCGCCATTTTCACTCCGTTCCTAATTAAAATTAAAATTCACCCAAAACACAAACTAAAAAATGCTACAATATAAAAATGGATTTTTTATCTACCCTTTTAATTTCAATAACAGAAGGAATAACTGAATTTTTACCAATTTCCTCCACGGGACATATGATTATAGTTTCTAATTTTTTGGGACTAAAACAAACAGAAATTTTAAAATCTTTTGAAACCTCTATTCAACTTGGTGCGATTTTATCAATTATTTTTTTATATAAAGAAAAAATAAATTTTTCAAAAATTTCTTTATGGTGGAAAATATTTTTATCATCTCTACCAATTTTAACTCTAGGTTATTTTTTTGCGGATTTTATAAAATCATTATTTTCTATAAAAATAGTAGCCGTAATGTTTATTATCGGTGGTATTTTATTTTTATTTTTAGAAAAAATTTATCAAAAAAACAAAAAATTAGAAATAAATAATTTAGAAAAAATTTCTATAAAACAATCAATTATTATTGGTTTTTTTCAAATACTTTCTTTAATTCCTGGAACTAGTCGAGCTGGAGCTACCATATTTGGATCCATGTTTCTTGGTATAAATAGAAAATTATCCGCCGAATTTTCTTTTCTTCTTGCCCTACCCGTAATGACTGCTGTGTTTTTATACGAAAGTATTGGAATATTTAAAAATTTTGAAAATTTTAATTTCCAAACCATTTATTTATTTATCTTCGGTTTCATAATTTCATTTATAACGGCATATTTCACGGTAAAATTATTTTTAAAATTTTTGGAAAAATTTACTTTTTTTGGTTTTGGTATTTATAGAATTTTATTTGGAACAATTTTACTATTATTTTTTGTTTAACTTAATTTCTAACTTTCAACCGAACACTTATTCACTTATTCATAATTAATAATATTTATATTAATAAAAAAACACAATGGGTCACAAGCTCCGCTATAGC
>JAGLGQ010000084.1 GCA_023143935.1 Minisyncoccota bacterium | reverse complement strand
CATATTTTTTATATTATTATATTTTTAATAAATGGTTATTAACCAACAACTCAATTACCTTATAATTTTACTACATCTTTCTTCAAAATTTATCCTCTAACTTCATAAAAAAGCCTTAAAATATATCTATATTCTTCTTTTTTTTGTTTCGTTACAGAATAAATTTTGAAGAAATATTGTAGTGTAATTGAGTTGCTGGTTAATAAAAAATAAATTCTGAAACATTGAACCCATATTAATATTATAACTTTTTAACAAAAATACAATATTTATTTAAATTTCCTTCTTTTCCATCACCAAAAAAAGTTTTTTCTATTTTAAAATTTGTTTGTATTGCTAAATTACTTATTTCTGATTCTAAATAATGATGACAATAACGAAAAGCTTTTACTTGTCGTTCCCATGACAAAATATAATCATTTTTTTTAAAATTTTCTTTTTTCAGTTTAAATTTTTGTAAAAATTTTTTTCCATCTTCTAAATCTAAATTTAAAATTTTCTTTTTTTGTCTTTCGTTTTCTAAAAATTGCCAAGTTGTAAAAATAAATTTTCCATTATCTGAAAGTGAGTTTTGTATTTGATTAAAAAGTTGAATTCTGGAATTTTCATCATAAATATGATGCATTACTCCAAACAAAACTATTAAATCAAATTTTTGATTATTAAAATTTAAATCTTCTTCTAAAATATTTTTTTCTATAAACTCAAAACTAAAATTTTCTCTTTTTAATTTTGATAAATGTTTTTTTCCTAAATTTAAAAGTTCTTTTGAGGAATCTACTCCGACATAATGTAATTTTATTTTTTCATCTAAATTTTCTGCCAAAAATTCTGCAAATCTTCCGTTACCACAACCTAAATCTAGAATTTTTAATTCTTTGGGAAATTGAATATCTTGAATAAGGGGTTGCCATGCATCCCATGAATATCTACGGGTTTGATTAAAAGAAGAAAAAATAGTTTTGTAAAATTCTTGATTTATTTTATTAATTTTTTTTATTATTTCTTTACTCATGTTAAAATACATTTTATCATATGACTGATAAAATAAAGAAACAAAAAATAAACAAAATTTATGATTTTGATTATTTACCATACAAAAAAGAGTTATCTGATATTTTAAATAATATTCATTTAGCTGAAGATTTGGATTCAAAAATGTTTGATAAAATTGTATCTCAAAAAGTAAAAGGTTTTGATGGTGTTTTTTCCAAACAACAATTGCTTAAAGCATATAAAGGTTTAAAAAAAGAAAATTATTCTGAATTAAAAGCTGATGATACTATTTTAGAAAAAATTAAAATGAAACCAACAAGAACGCAATCAGGAATTACGCCAGTAACGGTTTTAACTAAACCATTTCCTTGTCCAGGGCAATGTATATTTTGTCCATCTGATACAAAGATGCCAAAAAGTTATTTAGCTTCTGAACCCGGAGCACAAAGAGCTTTTAGAAATGAGTTTGATCCGTATTTACAAACATACGATAGGTTGCGCGCTTTTAAAAACATTGGTCATAATACAGAAAAAATAGAATTAATAATTTTGGGTGGAACATGGTCTTTTTATCCTGAAAATTATCAAGTTTGGTTTATAAAAAGATGTTTTGAAGCAATGAATGATTTTGGAAATGAAATTGATAATACAAAAAATATAAAATATAAAGGTTTAGATAAAGAAAAACAAGAAACTTTTGAAAAAACTGGGGAAATTATAAAAAATACTCATGGAAAAATTCATTACAATGAATTGATTATAAAAATAAATGAAGAAATTGCGGAAAACCAAAGAAACGCCGAGCAAAGTTCGTGGAATGAATTATTTGAACAACATAAATTAAATATAAATAATAAAACAAAATGTGTGGGGCTTGTTGTGGAAACTAGACCAGACAATATTTCACATAAAGAAATAATACGAATTAGAAAATTGGGAGCTACAAAAATTCAAATGGGTTGGCAATCTTTAAACGACGAAGTCTTGGAAAAAAATCACAGAGGTCATGATGTAAAAGCAACCATAAGGGCGGTAGAAATGACAAGGTCGGCGGGATTTAAAATTCATGCACATTGGATGCCAAATTTATATGGGTCTAATGTAGAAAATGACATAGAGGATTATAAAAAAGTATTTGAAGATAAAAATTTCAGACCAGATGAATTAAAAATTTATCCCTGTTCTCTTTTAGATTCTGCAGAATTATTCCAATATTATAAAAAAGGTTTATGGAAACCTTATGTCTTTGAAGATTTAAAGAAAGTTTTAATTTTTGTACTTTCTAATACTCCTCAATATTGTCGGCTTACTCGTGTTATTAGAGATATACCGTCTGATGATATTGTGGAAGGAAATAAAATAACAAATTTGCGGGAAATAATAGAAAAGGAAGTTGATGAGTTAGGATATGTTAGAAATGATATTCGTTCTCGTGAAATTAAAAATAAAAAAATTACTATAAATGATTTAATTTTGAAAATTGAAGAATATGAAACTTCTAATACTAATGAAAAATTTTTGCAATTTGTAACAGATAAAAATGAAATTGCTGGATTTTTAAGATTGTCTTTGCCGAAAGAAAAAAAACATGAATTTATTTCTGAATTGGATAATTGTGCGATGATTCGCGAAATTCATGTTTATGGTGTAACTGTAAATGTAGGAAAAACCAAAAAAGGGAGGGTTCAACATTTAGGACTTGGAAAAAAATTGATTGCGGAGGCAGAAAAAATTACAAAAAAAGAGGGTTGGAATAAATTGGCGGTGATTTCGGCAATTGGAACACGAGGGTATTACAAAAAATTAAAATATATATTGGAAGAATTATATCAAATTAAAAAATTGTAAATAATTTTTTTAGTGTCATCTATAGATGACACTAT
>JAGLGQ010000083.1 GCA_023143935.1 Minisyncoccota bacterium | reverse complement strand
CGTCGTTTTATATTTATTTTTTTAACCCAACATTTTTTCACCCCACACCCACACAAAAACCCCTATAATTAAAACGACCAAAAACTATCACTTTCTTCAAAAGAATCAGTTTTTCTCTTATTATAAAAAACTGTATCTTCCTCAGCAGTATCTGAATTCTCATCAGAAAAATCTATCAAAAAATCTCTTTGAGCTGATTGTAAAATTCTATCTTGATTTTTAACCCTAAAAAATATCTTAACTTTTTCAACAAACCCTTCTAAACTATTTGATAAAATAATTTGCAAAGGATTATCTAATGGACTTAATGCTGGCTTATTATTAATCTTCCATTCAACATGAACACCCTCAGGAATAAAATTCATAAAATAGGGTACAGCTAAAATTTTAGTATCTAAATTTAAACTTTTTATATTAGGATTAGCAACATTTTTAAAATTAAACGGCAAAACATCATCAATTAAATAAAAATCTATTGCAGTTCTTCGTGGAGCAAAGTTAATATCTTTTTTTGCAACAATTTTTCTGTCACGAGAAAAAACTTTTACTGTAATATCTGTCTCTCTCGGATGAGCATGTAATCTTTGGATTCTGTAAATATTTTTTCCTATTCCAGAACTTTTTTGATCATATTCATAATTTAAATACCATTCATAAATTAAATCTGTTGGATTAATTATTTTTCCACTATCATTTAAAAAATTTGTAAATGCGTACACATTCACTTTACTATCAGATAAAGCAACTGATTTTCCTAAATAATTAAACGGTCTGTGGGGATCCACCACTTGATATGCCAAAGCAACTTCTGCTGGATTTACTACTATTTCTTTTATTTCTATACCTCCCGAAAATTTTTCTATTTTCACTTTAATGTTCATTTTTTTACCAACCTCTCCCGCTTCAAAGAAAAAGTTTTTTAATCCATCACCTTGTTTTAATAAAACACCGTCAACATAAAAAGAAATTTTAGAGCTATCTAAATTGAAATAATTACTGTTTAATCTTATTTCAAAAGATTCATGTGGCGCGGGATAATTGGGTAATATCCTATATTCAATTTCATTATTATTTTGAGCAAAAGAAAAAGTAGGTAAAACAATAAAAATAAATAAAACAGAAATAAATTTTAAAAAAAAACTTCTTAACATATTTAAATTCTATCACTTTTACCACCCAAAAACAAATTTCCAACACCTAAGTTCAAAAATTAGTTGCAACACTTCAGTTTAAAAATATAATTTAAATATGAAAAAAAAGAACAAAAATATAACGACGTTTTTCAAAAGGTCCGACTTAAAAATTTGAATAAAGTTAATTTTTTTAAAAAAAATAACTTTATAATCAAATTTTCTGAAATCGGACCTTGACGCGACGACGAATAACGATTTTACGACGAATGACAAACGTTTTTCAAAACGTCTATCGTCCGTCGAGTCGAGATCCGATTTCAAAAAATTTAATTTGTTACAAGGTCGGACCTTGTAACAACTAATTTTTAAGTCGGACCTTTTGAAAAACGTTCGCCACCATTCACCACACAACAAAAAAAACTTCCCATCACAAAAAATGAAAAAGAACTAT
>JAGLGQ010000082.1 GCA_023143935.1 Minisyncoccota bacterium | reverse complement strand
AAAATATATATTTAAATAGCTATTTTAATAGCTATTTAAATAGCTATTTAAATATATATTTTTTAACACAATATTTTTTATTTTATTTCAACAAACAAGGGAGTAAGGCTTCCTTATTTGATTCTACTTATTTTATATGTAAAAAAAATAAAAATAAGATATAATGTAAAGTATTATGAATCAAACATCAGTAGAACAAATATCATTCTTAGATACCGTATTATTTGGAAATGACATAAAAACATATTTATTATCAATAACATTATTTTTAATTTTATTTTTTGTAATCAAATTATTTAAAAATCAATTAATAAAAAAATTAGATATTCTTTTTAAAAAAACAAAAAATGAATTTGATGATCTTATTGTTGATATTTTAGAACATATTTCAACATATTTTTTATTATTTTTTGCATTCCATATTAGTACAAAATTTTTAGCACTTCCAGAAATTGCAGATAATATATTAAATAAAATATTATTAATATTAATAACATACGAAATTGTTGTTGCTATAAAAAGATTAATTAATTTTTTTGTAGAAAAAATATCATTTAAAAAAGATTCCTCTTCAAAATTAGCATATAAAGCATTATCAAAATTTGCAATATGGATTGTATGGATTATGGCAATTTTATTTGTATTGTCTAATTTTGATATTGATGTTACAGCTCTTGCTACTGGTTTGGGAATTGGAGGTATTGCTATAGCATTTGCTTTTCAATCTATTTTAAAAGACTTATTTTCATATTTCACTATCCTTTTAGATAAACCGATAGAAGAAGGAGATTATATTTATGTTGGCGATAAAAAAGGAACAGTTAAAAGTATAGGAATAAAAACTACACGATTAAGCGCTGTCGATGGTGACGAGGTTATTATATCCAACAAACTTATCACTGATGAAAAATTAGAAAACTTTGGAAAAACAAAACATCGAAGAGTAAAATTTGAAATAGGAGTATCTTATGATACATCCCCCGCTCAATTAAAAAAAATAAAAAAAGAAATTAAAGAAATAATAAAATCATTTAAAGAAAATAAACTTGAAAGATGTCATTTTAAATCTTTTGGTGATTCATCTTTAAATTTTGAAGCTGTCTACAATATAAAAACTAGAGATTATAGTTTATATATGGATATAAACGAAAAAGTAAATTTAAACATATTAGAATATCTTGAAAAAGAAAAAATTGATATTCCGTTTCCAACCAGAACGGTTTACAATAAATAATAAAAGAAAAAATTGGCAAAGCCAATTTTTTCTTTATTCTCCTAATGCCTATCTAAACAAAAAAATCAGGAATTGGAAAATCTTTTGCGAGTTTCAATATTTTTTTTCTCAATTCTAATACTTTTTCATTTCCTTTTATTTCTTCTCTAAAATTTTTTAAAAATTCTCTTTTTTCACTCCCTTTTCCGTCTGGCAATTCTAAATCTTTAAAAATTTCAAATGCTTCAACAATTACATCACCAATTTTTTCCATTTCCCTCTCCTTCATTCCACGAGTTGTAATAGATGGAGTTCCAAGTCTAATTCCAGATGGAAAAAACGGAGAAGCTGGTTCTTGAGGAATTGTATTTTTATTTACAGTAAGTCCCGCTTCATCTAATACAATTTCAGCTAATGCCCCCTTTCCTTTTCCGCACTTCGCAAGTATTAAATGATTTTCAGTTCCATTTCCCACAAGTTCAATACCATTTTCTTTTAACCTTTCAGCTAAAGCATGTGCATTTTTTACAATTTGTTTTGCATATTCTTTAAATTCTGGTTTAGATGCTTCATCAAAGGCGACTGCCATTGCTGCAATTGTATGATTATGTGGACCACCCTGACTACCCGGCATAATTGCACTATCTAATTTTTTGGGCAAATCGGGGTCTTTTTTTAAACCCTTTTCAGTTACCATGGTCATTCCAGCCCTTGGACCTCTCAAGGTTTTGTGAGTTGTGGTAGTTATAATATCTACATAAGGCACAGGAGAAACATGAACTCCACCCACAATCAAACCAGCAATATGAGCAATATCCGCTACCAAATACGCTCCAACCTTATCTGCTATCTCTCCAAATTCTTTAAACGGAAATTCTTTTGGATATGCGGTCGCCCCAACCCAAATTAATTTTGGTTTTTCTTCCATCGCCATTCTTTCAACTTCTTCTAAATCAATCCGTCCATCTTCTCCAACATGATATTGCACAGCATTAAAAAACTTGGCGGTTATAGAAGATTTCCAACCATGTGTTAAATGTCCTCCATCAAATAAATGTTGTCCCATTATTTTATCTCCCTTTTCACAAGTTGCGATATACACAGATAAATTAGCTGGAGAACCAGAATATGGTTGCACATTTACATATGGCACACCAAAAAGTTTTTTTGCTCTTTCTCTGGCTAAATTCTCAATTTTATCAATAATTTCATTACCCCCGTAATATCTTGCTCCTGGAAAACCTTCAGAATATTTATTTGTTAAACTGGAACCCATCGCTTCTAAAACTGCTTTTGAAACTATGTTTTCAGATGGTATAAGTTCTAAACCATCTCTTTGTCTTTCCTCTTCTTTTTGAATTAATCCAAATAATTTTGGATCTTGTTTTTCTATATTTTTATACATACACAAAAAATAATTAATTAATAATTACTTTATATTTTATATTAAATAAATAAAAAAACAAAATTAAATATTTTTTTTATAATTTTTTATTTTCTAGAAGGTCGAACCTTCTAGAAAATAGCACATTCTATGGAATGTACTATGGAATGTGCTAAATTTTTACGCCACTTTTTTTATTTTTTCTTTATTAGCATTAAGCACACCCTCCGCATTACTCAATGTTTTTCTAATTTTTTCCTCAATATCTGAAGAAATTTCAACCTCCCCTTTTTTCAAACAACACAAAATAATAATACAAGCATCCCTCATCTTTTTTGCATTATTTTTATCTACACTCTCAGGTTCATAATGACAACTTTGTCCCCAATAACAAACTACTTTCAATATAACTAAAGCATTTCTTAAAGCAACACCTAAATATTCGAAAGATAGCGTCATTGTTCTTGTTTTTTCTGATTCTTTTACTAAATTTCCTTCCATAAAATTAATTTTTATTTAAAATTTTTAATACTCTTTTCATTTCTTTTATATCAACAGGAGAAAAAGAAACCCTCACTTCTTTTAAAAAACTCTCGTCTACTAAACGC
>JAGLGQ010000081.1 GCA_023143935.1 Minisyncoccota bacterium | reverse complement strand
CCAAAAATTTCTGCAATTTGCTTTTGTGTTGCCCAAATCGTATCACGCTCAAAATCACCCCGAAACTCAATCGCCCCATTTTTTGCTTGATAAATAACCAAATTGTTATCTTTCTTAATATTTTTTATATTCTTTTTCCTAACCATTCCAATAATTATATCACTTTTACACTAAAATTTTCTATTTTCAAAAAATCTAAAAATTGGATGAAGAACGAGGAGTTGAGTAAAATTTTTTAGAGCGGTATAAATATACCGTGAGAAAAAATTTTATGAAAACGACAAAGTTATTCGCCAATTTTTAGATTTTTTTACTGAATCTTTTCTAAATCTCCATTAATAATCACCGGATTCATAGCCTTAATTTCACTTTTATAATATTGAATTTCTGGAATTGGGTTTAACATAAATATTTTTTGCCCTAAAACATGTGCAAATCCAATTTCTAAAAAAGTATTACCTCCCACATAATTTTTTACACCATGTTTATCATAATTTAAAACTAACACAGCATCAGCCCCCTGCATCGCTCTCCAAAATTCACAAATAGCATCTTTTTCCTCTTTTTGATAAATTTTTATCTTTTCAATTTCCTCTGCATCTTTCCCAACCATAGCTTTATGTAAATCAGTCACAAAAGCATCATGTCCCAATTGCCCAAGTTTTTCCTTAAACTCCAACATTTTATCTGTAAATTGCATCGAACCAATTATTCCTATTTTCATATTTTTTTTTATTATTTATTAATTTTTCCAAAACTGACAAAGCAATGTGCCAATTTTGGAAGTTTAACCTACAAATTTTCTTGTTTTATCTGACTCCTCATATCATACTCCGCCCGCTTCCCATCATTCCACTGCTCAATAGGTCTCAAATACCCCACAACTCTTGAATAAACCTCACATTTTTCACCACATTCTGGACAAATTTTCTGTTCTCCTGCTAAATACCCATGCTCATTACAAACAGAAAAAGTTGGTGTGATAGAAAAATATGGAAGCTTATTTTGAGTAGCAATTTTTTTCACTAAATTCTTTACAGTATTTGGATCTTTAATTTGTTCTCCGATAAAAAAATGGATTACTGTACCCCCCGTATATTTTGTCTGTAAATTATCTTGCTTTTCTAAAATTTCAAAAATATCATCTGTATAATTTACTGGCAAATGAGTAGAATTTGTATAAAAAGGATTTTCTACTTTTCCGCCCTTTCCGTTTGCAAAAAGCATATCTTCATAAACTTTTTGGTCAATTTTTGCCAATCTATACGAAGTACCCTCAGCTGGAGTAGCCTCAAGATTATAATTATTACCAGTTTCTTTTTGATATTCTATCAATCTATCTCTCATATGTTCCAAAACCTTTTCCGAAAGCTCCTTCCCCTTTTCTGTACCAATATCTTCCCCTATAAAATTTAAAAGCATTTCATTCATTCCCACAAGACCAATAGTTGAAAAATGATTAATCCAATATTTCTTAAATTGGTCTTTAATTTTTTTCAAATAAAAACTAGTATATGGATAAAGTCCCTTATTTGTTAAATCTTCAAGTAAATCTCTTTTAATCTCCAAGGAATTACGCGCCAAATCCATTAAATAATCAATCTGAGCAAAAAGCTCTTTTTCGTTTTCTGACACCTTTCCAATTCTCGGTAAATTCAAAGTTACAACCCCAATTGAACCAGTTAAAGGATTCGCTCCAAATAACCCACCTCCTCGTTTTTTAAGTTCTCTGTTGTCAATTCTAAGCCGACAACACATACTTCTTGCATCTTCTGCATCCATATCTGAATTTATAAAATTTGCAAAATAAGGAATACCATATTTAGCTGTTACTTCCCACAAAATATCCATATTTTTATTATTCCAATCAAAATCTTTTGTTACATTATATGTCGGTATTGGAAAAGTAAAAACTCTTCCTGAAGCATCCCCTTCTTTCATAACTTCTAAAAAAGCTCTATTTATCATATCCATTTCATCTTGAAATTCCCCATAAGTTTCTTTCTGCATTTTACCTCCAATCATAATTGGTAAATTTTTAAATTGTTTGGGTACAGTAAAATCCATTGTAATATTTGTAAACGGAGTTTGAAAACCAACACGAGTTGGAATATTCAAACCAAAAACAAAAGTTTGCATTGCCTGTTTTACTTCTTTATATGAAAGATTATCATATTTTACAAAAGGAGCTAAAAGAGTATCAAAAGAAGAAAATGCTTGAGCTCCAGCAGCTTCTCCTTGGAGTGTAAAAAGAAAATTCACCGCTTGTCCCAAAGCAGTTGAAAAATGTTTAGGTGGAGAACAAGAAATTTTTCCCCTTGCTCCCGTAAATCCATAAAGCAAAAGATCAGCTAAATCCCAACCAACACAATAAACAGAAATCAAAGATAAATCGTGTATATGAAAATCTCCCCCATCATGAGCAGCTTTAATTTCTGGTGGATAAATTTTATTTAACCAATATCTTTTAGAAACTTCTGCGGCGATGTAATTATTAAGTCCCTGAAGAGAAAACCCCATATTTGAATTTTCCTTTACTTTCCAATCAAGCTTTCCCAAATAATCATCAACAAGCCCATTACTCATTTTATTTTCAAGCTCTCTTAATTGATTTCTTTGGTTTCTATATAAAATATAAGATTTTGCTACATCATGAAAACCGCTCTCCATCAATTGTTTTTCAACAGTATCTTGAACTTCTTCTACAGTGGGAACACAATTCCTTGTTTCATCACACTTTTGATTTAAAACTTTCAAAACCCCTTGAGAAACTTTTTCTGCATCTGCCCTACCTCCACAATCTAAAGCATCCATAGCCTTTTCAATAGCATTAGTTATCTTATCCAAACGAAAAGGCTTTATCGTATTATCTCTTTTTATAATTTTTACAATACTCATATTTTTTCTTAATCTTAATAATATTAGTGACTCAAAAACTCCCCTTTATGTTCAATATTTTTATCACCCATACTTCCTAATTTTAGCACCAAAAATAGCTTTACAAAAACAGAAGAAAGACAACATAAAAAAGACTTTTCCACAGATAAAATGTGCATATTCTGTGTAAAAAAACATGAAAATATTTATCCATGTTTTTTTTTATTCCATTTTCTTATTGAGAATACAATTCAAACCCAACTCTTTTTCTCACTTCCTTCATTTTTTCTTCAGCCTGCTTTTTTACAATTTTACCTCCTTTTTTCAAAATTTTTAATACTTTTTCTGGATTTTTTGTATATTCTTTCCTTTTTTCTCTCATTGGTGCAATAAAAGAAATTATTTTATCAATCACAATTCTTTTAATTTCTCCATAACCAACACCACCTTTCTCAAACATCTCCCTCATCTCTCTATCTTCAGTTCCATTTGCAAACAATTTATAAATAATATATATAGGATAATCATCAGGATTTTTTGTATCCACAATTCCCTTTGAATCCATAGGAATTTTTGAAATAATATTTTCTATTTCATCATCTTCTGCAAAAAGCGGTATAGTATTTCCGTAAGATTTACTCATTTTTTGACCATCAATTCCGGGCACTACCGCCACTTCTTCTTTTACCAAAGCTTGAGGTCTTTTAAATACATCACCAAATTTATTATTAAATTTATCAGCCATATCTCGTGCAATTTCCACATGTTGCTGTTGGTCTTTTCCTACTGGTACCACATCTGCATCATACATCAAAATATCTGCTGCCATTAAAATAGGATAACTAAAAAGACCCACAGAAACTTCCTTATTTTTTGCTTCTGCATCTTTAAACGCATGAGCTCGCATTAAATATGGCATAGTTGTTAAACAATTAAAAATCCAAGCAAGTTCTACATGTGCTGGCACATCCGATTGTTTATATAAAACTACTTTTTCTGGATTAATTCCTATTGCCAACAAATCCATTGCAACATCTAAAATCGCAGTCTCCATTTCCTTTTTATCTTGAACAGAAATCAAAGCATGATAATCAGGAATAAAAATATATGTTTTATACTGATCTTGCAAATCAACCCATTGTTTCATAGCTCCAAAATAATTTCCAATATGTGGTCTTCCTGTCGGTTTTACCCCAGAAAGCATTACCTGTTTTTTTTCTTCTTGCATAATAAAATATTATAACAGAGATAAAAAAAAGAGCGAAAATTGGCTCCGCCAATTTTCGCCCTTTTCAACAAAAAAATAGTGTCATCTATAGTGTCATCTATAAATGACACTATTTTTTAAATTTTATAAAAAATTTAATTTTCTATCTCCACCTCACAAACCCCACCATTATAACCATATCCCCATGCATAAGGCATTCCTGTACAAGGAGCTCCGCCAAACCTAACCCCACGATAAATTACTTCTGCAATAACCTCATGTAAAAAAATTACCGACTCATCTGTTTCCAAACCTACTAATTGTTTTATTTTATCTACATTTTCAATCGCATACTCAATTATTCCATCACGCAACATTTCATCTGCCGCAAGTCTCCCTTCATAACCGCCCTCCGCGTTATGATAAAGTCTATCGTGTTCTTCACATACATATTCAAAAGGAATAGACTGAGCATCTTTATACCGTAAAGCAATATCGGGAAACCTTTTTGACAATTCTTCAACAGAAAACTCCCACATGTTAGATATATTTCCTGAACATCCATCTGACACAAAATCACTAAGCAAAAATTCCTTTTTTATTTCTTCCAATAAAATCATATTATTCCGTTCAGTATCTGGATTTATAGTAATTGTTCTAAAAAATAAAAAATACAAAAAAACCAACACAAAAACAAGTATCAAAGTCTTTCTAAATTTTTTAAAAATATTTTTAAACAATTTTTTAAATAATTTTTTCATCATATTTTTTTACAATATCTTTATACAAAACATAATATCACCATTCCCCCCCTTTTTCCACAAAACCTCCCACCCTTTTTTTCAACAAGCAAGGCTTGTACGGTAACT
>JAGLGQ010000080.1 GCA_023143935.1 Minisyncoccota bacterium | reverse complement strand
TAAAAGCATTATTTGAAAGACTTTATAAAAAAATGTCTTCTCAAACTGAAAATCAAAATAACATTTTAAACGAAATGATAGAAATATCTTTAAAACCAATTTTAATTAAAAAATTTACTTTTGGAAAATACATCGGGGAATTTGTAGAAACCGTAGTACAAAAAGATAAAGGATATCTAGAATGGTTACAAAAACAAAAAATGCAACAATCCGCAGAAGGGAACACAGACGAAGACTGGCTTTACACCCTAAAAACATATTTAGACTAAAACAAATCACCTGTAAATATAAAATAATAATATATCAAAATATTTATTTATTTTATTTTAATTATTTTATCATACAATAAAATAATCAAAATTCCTATCGGAGTTGTAATAATAAAAGTATTTTCTCCCATAAAAGAATATAATGTAAATAAAAGAATACTCGGAATAAGAATTGCATAAAAACTCGCATTTGCAGAAATTTTTTGTGAATAAATTCCCGCAAATATTGGTGGTACAAAAATTAAAGCAAGATATGTCACTATCAATGATAATGTAACAATACTTGAAATAAAATATGCAACAATAAAACCAAAAGTACCAAATAAAACCGTAATTATTTTTGCATACAAAAGTTCTTTTGTACTATTTGAATTTTGTTGTTTAAAAATGGCACGGTAAATTATTGTTGAACCACCAACTAACATACTATCTATAGATGACATCACAACAGCAAGAATTGCTGCAAATCCAATTCCCACTAACGAAGGTGGCAAAATAACATTCATAAGAGAAAAGATAGCTTTATCTTGACTAATTCCTGGCAATGTAACTGTAGCAACTAAACCAAGAAACAATATCAACATACTAAGTAATAATATAAATGGCATTGCTAAAAAAAAAGATTTTTTTGCAACAACCTCATTCTCCGCAGAAAATATTCGTTGCCAATTTGATGTATTTCCAAGATAAAGAAAACCACTAAATAAAATTGCTCCAACAAACCAACTAATTCCACCAAAAGCAAATGGATCCAAATGACCTTGGGGTAATTGAGATAGCATATTTGAAAAACTACCCACATAACCATAACCAAAAACAGCCGCTACAATAAATACTCCTAATATAATCCAAAATTGAATAAAATCTGTAATAATATCTACTTTTAACCCACCAATAGCTGTATATGTAATTGTTACGACCGCTGCCAACAAAAGAGCCACTTGAAATTCTACTCCAATCAGTACTGATGCGAGAGCTGCGATAGCAAGTGCCTGCATTCCAATCCAAATTGTAATTAAAAATAATTGAAGTATAGCTGTAAGTATTCCGGTTTTTTTATCAAAACGTTTATAAAAAAAATCAACAATGGTATGTGCGTCATATTCATCTCCAATTGTTTTTATTTTTTTTGCAACAAAACCCAAAATAAACATACCAAAAATAAAAGATATTGGAAGCGTTAAACCATAAGAAACACCTGAATTATAAACTTCCGAAACAATTCCAACGGTGGCCCCAGCACCAACAATGGTTGTAACATTAGAAAAAACCATTAACCACAAACTCGTTTTTTTTTTATTTAAAAAATAAGACCCCAATGATTGTTTCCG
>JAGLGQ010000008.1 GCA_023143935.1 Minisyncoccota bacterium | reverse complement strand
AACGAAAATTCCTTCGGAATTTTCGTTCTTTTTATTTATTTTATTAAAATATAAGCATAAAAACACTTTACCATTTACATTAGATAAAATTTTTATTAAATGTTAAACTAAAATTTAAATAAAACTTTTATATGAAAATAATTTCTTGGAATGTAAATGGAATCAGAGCATGGTTACAAAAAGAAGAGACGGTTAATTTTATTGAAGAAATAGAAAAACCAGACATTTTTTGTTTACAGGAAACAAAAGCCCAAAAAGAACAAATAAAAGAATTTTTTGAAAAATCGGATACACCACTTTTTGAATCAAATAATGGAAATATAAAAAAAGGAAAACTTTTTCCAAATTATTTTTTTCATTTTTGGAATTCGGCAGAAAAAAAGGGATATTCTGGAACAGCTATATTTTCTAAAATAGAACCAATAGATGTAATTTATGGTATTGGGGATGATTTAGATAATGAGGGAAGAGTTATAACTTTAGAATTTAAAGATTTTTTCTTAATAAATGTATATGTGCCAAATTCAAAACCAGATTTATCTCGTTTAAATTATAGATATGAAAAATGGGATAAAAAATTACTTAAATTTTTAAAAAAATTAGAAAAGAAAAAACCTGTTGTTTTATGTGGTGATTTAAATGTGGCGCATAAAGAAATAGATTTAAAAAATCCCAGTTCAAATAAAACAACAAATACAAGATTAGGTAATGCGGGATTTACAGATAAAGAAAGAGAACGATTTGAAGATTTTTTAAATGCTGGTTTTATAGATACTTTTAGATTTTTACACCCAGAAGAAGTAAAATATTCTTGGTGGTCATATAGATTTAATGCACGAGCAAATAATTCAGGCTGGAGAATAGATTATTTTTTAACATCAAATTCTTTAAAACAAAAAATAAAAACAGCCATAATTTACAATGAAGCATACGGCTCAGACCATTGTCCAGTTGGATTAGAAATTAAATAATTTTTTTGTTAATTAAAAAAACAGTCAGGAGTACGATATTTTTCCACTTTTTTAAAATAATTTAGTCATTGACCATTATGTTTTTTTTTGTTATTATATTGACTACTTTTTGTGATTTTTTTTATTAAAAAAATCGTAAAAGAATTGTATTTTTTAAAGGTTAAATTCCTTGAGATTGCTCAAAAAATTATTAAATTAAAAATTAAAATTAGATATTAAATTATGGCAGATTTTGATAGATCAAAACCACATATTAATGTTGGTACATTAGGTCATGTTGATCACGGAAAAACAACATTAACAGCTGGTATTTTGAATGCATTATTTTTAGATGGAAAAATTGATGCAAAAGGAAGTATTGATGATATTGATAATGCTCCTGAAGAAAAAGAAAGAGGAATTACAATTGCTCTTTCTCATCAAGAGTATGTATCAGAAACAAGGCATTATGCACATATTGATGCACCAGGTCATGCTGATTATATTAAAAATATGATTACTGGAGCTGCTCAGATGGATGGCGCTATTTTAGTAGTTGCTGCAACTGATGGACTTATGCCTCAAACAAGAGAACATATTCTTCTTGCGAAACAAGTTGGTGTTCCAAAAATGATTGTTTTCTTAAACAAGATGGACATGGTAGACGATGAAGAAATGGTAATGCTTGTTGAGGAAGAAATTAGAGAAGTTCTTACTCAATATGGATTTGATGGAGAAAATACTCCATTTATTCAGGGTTCAGCGCTTAAAGCTGTTGAAGCAGAAGCAAAAGACGAATGGATAGAAAAAGTTCTTGAATTAGTAAAACAAATGGATACATGGTTTGAAATTCCAGAAAGAGATGTTGATGGAGATTTCTTAATGCCAGTTGAAGATATTTTTTCAATTGAAGGTAGGGGTACAGTTGCTACTGGAAAGATTGAAAGAGGTATTGTAAAGGTTGGAGAAGAAATTGAAGTTGTTGGTATTAAAGATACAGCAAAAACAACAGTTATCGGAGTGGAAATGTTTAATAAATCTTTAGATCAAGGTCAAGCTGGTGATAATGCTGGTATTTTGATTAGAGGGATTAAAAAAGAAGATATTCACAGAGGACAAGTACTTGCAAAACCAGGTTCAATTACTCCGCACACAGAGTTTGAAGCTGAAGTATATGTTTTGAAAAAAGAAGAAGGGGGAAGACATACTCCATTCTTTACAGGTTATAAACCACAATTTTATGTTAGAACAACTGATGTTACTGGGGAAGTAACATTAATGGAAGGTACAGAAATGGTTATGCCAGGGGACACTGCTACTTTTAAAGTTAAATTACACACTACTGTAGCCATGGAAGATAAAACTAGATTTGCTATCCGAGAGGGTGGTAGAACAGTAGGGGCTGGAGTTGTTACAAAAATTGTTGCTTAATTAATCAAACAAAAATCAAGATGGCTGAAACAAAAAAAGAAACGATGTCAAAATTAAGAATTATTGTTTCTGCCTTTGAATCCAAAGCATTAGATCAAGCTGTAAAGGAAATTATCCAAAACATAGATAAATTAGGTGCAGAAGTGAGAGGTCCAGTACCTCTTCCAACTAAAGCTAAGAAATGGACAGTTAACAGGTCTAGCTTCGTTTACGAAGAGTCGAAAGAACAATATGAAATGAAGGTTCATAGAAGATTAATTGATATTGTGAATCCCAATCAAAAGATTGTGGAATCATTAACAAATTTATCTTTACCCTCAGGAATTAATGTTGATGTCAAAATGATATAAGAAAGTTTATCTTTCATAAATTTAACAACAATAGTTGTTAAATTTATTGAGAGCAAAACTCTCAAAATCTATCTCGGATTAACCGAGCAATAGTGTGAACCAATTTTGCAAATAAGCATTAAGTTCATTAATAAAAAACAAAATGAAAAAATTTATTTTAGGTCAAAAAGACCGAATGACACAAATATTTGATGAAGATGGATTCGCAGTTCCTGCAACTGTGATAAATATTTCAAAAAATATTATTACTCAAATAAAAAATATTGAAAAGAACGGTTATAATTCTGTGCAAGTTGCAACAGAAGAGCAAAAGGAAAGTAGATTGGGAAAAGCCATAAAAGGACATTTAAAAGGGGCTTATAAATTTGTAAAAGAATTTAGGGTAGATAATTCTTCAGAATATAAAATTGGTGATGAAATTTCTTTAGATATTTTTAAAGCTGGAGATATGGTAGAAATTTCTTCTATCTCAAAAGGTAAAGGGTTTCAGGGGGGTGTAAAATTACACGGATTTTCAGGAGGAAGAAGATCTCATGGTAATAAACATGCCGAAAGAGAAGTTGGTTCAATTGGTGCCGGTACTACTCCTAGCCGTGTTTGGAAAGGTAAAAAAATGCCAGGAAGAATGGGTTCCGATAGAATTACCATTAAAGGATTAAAAATTGCAAAAATTGATTTAGAAAATAGTAGAATTTTTGTTAAAGGGGCTATTGCTGGAAAACCCGGTACCCTTGTTGAAATTTCTAAAACTAGCGCATAGCTTTGTTGCCTTCGTAAAATTTTAACTTCACCGTATAAAAATACGGTTCGTAAAAATTTTACTCGGCGCCTCGCTCTGCATCTAGTTTTAAAAATTTCAATTTTATAGAAAAGAGTTTAAATTTTTGAATTAAAATAAGTTTTTAAATAGTTTGAACGAAATTTGCGGAGCAAATTTCGTTCAAATCATTTTGAAAATTTTCATTTTCAAAAAAGCTGATTACTTTTAAAAAATATCAAGGAGTAAAATCCAATTACTAATAGACTGAAAAAAAGGTCAATAATAAAATTATAAATGAAATCAAACATTTACGATATAAAAGGTAAAGAAAACGGAAGTATTGATTTACCAGAAAATATCTTTGGTTTAAAATTAAACAATGATTTAGTACATCAAGTTGTTGTTTCAATGATGTCAAACCAAAGAGCAGCTATCGCCCACACAAAAGGAAGAGGTGATGTTGCTGGGGGTGGAAGAAAACCACACAAACAAAAAGGTACAGGTAGAGCAAGGGCTGGTTCATCTCGGTCTCCAATTTGGAGAGGAGGAGGAATTACTTTTGGTCCCACAAAAGAGAGAAATTTTGACAAAAAAATCAACAAAAAGATGAAAATAACAGCGTTATTTCAGATAATTTCACAAAAGTTGAAAGACGGAGAAATTCTTTTTGTAGATGCACTTTCTCTAAAAGAAGCTAAAACAAAAGATGCAAAAAATATTTTAAAAGGTCTTTCAAAAATTAAAGGTTTTGAAAATATTTTAAGCAAAAAAAGAAATTCAACTGTAATTTTAAATACTGAATATAATGCAGATAATTTAAAATCTTTTGCAAACTTTTCAAATATTTTATTAGAAGAAACGAGAAAAATAAATCCATTAGATTTATTGAAATATAAATATTTGGTAATAGTTAATCCAGTAGAAAGTATTGAATTATTAAGTTCTAAATTAAAATAATTAATATGACTGAAAATAAAAAAAATACTAAAACATCTACTACAAAAACTATCATTATTAGACCAAGAGTTACTGAAAAAACAGCAACTTTATCTGATAAAAATGTTTATACATTTGAAGTTTCAAGAGATGCGAACAAAAATGAAATTAAAAAAGAGATTGAAAGAATTTACAAAGTTAAACCTATTAAAGTAAATATTGCAAAAATTTCTGAAAAAAAAGTTTTTGTTAAGGGTAGATTTGGGAAAAAATCTGGAGGAAAAAAAGCGTATGTTTTTTTAAAGAAAGGAGATAAAATTTCTTTTCTTTAAAAAATAATTTCTAACGCCAAAAAAGTTAATAATTATGATTAGCTAAGTCGATAAATTAGCATTAAAAAAATAAAATGGCAATAAAAAAATTAAAACCAACATCAAACGGAGTAAGAGACATGTCCGTTATAAATTATAAAGATTTTTTAAGTTCTAATAAAAATGAGCCCAAAAAATCTTTAGTATTTGGTAAAAAAAATACTGGGGCAAGAAACAATAGGGGTAGAATCACCACTAGATTTAGAGGGGGAGGTAACAAAAAAAATTTTAGAATAATTGATTTTAAATTTGATAAAAAAGATATTCTTGCAAAAATTGAAACAGTTGAATATGATCCATTTAGAACAGCTTTTATTTCTTTGGTATGTTATGCAGATGGAGAGAGAAGATACATATTAAGTTCTAAAAAATCCAAAGTGGGTGATGAATTTATTGTATCCGAAAAAGCAGACCCTAAATTTGGTAATAGAATGGCTTTAAAAAATATTCCAGTGGGTACATTTGTGTATAATGTAGAAATAAAACCAAATGGTGGAGCAAAATTAGCGCGTTCCGCTGGAAGTTCTGTGGAAATGGCAGCTTTAGATGAGAATTATGTTCATCTTAAAATGCCTTCTGGGGAAGTAAGAAAAGTTTTGGCAGAATGTTTTGCTACTATCGGGGAAGCTTCTAATTCAGATCACAAATTAGTAAAAATAGGTAAAGCGGGTAGAAGGAGACATATGGGAAGAAGGCCAAAAGTTCGTGGTTCTGCCATGAATCCAGTGGATCATCCATATGGTGGTGGTGAAGGAAAAGCTGGTGTTGGAAGAAGAAGATTGGTTACAAAATGGGGTAAAGCATCAGGAAAAGGACAAAAAACAAGAAGTCCAAAAAAATATTCTAATGATTTTGTAGTGCGTGGAAGAAATTACAAAAAAAGAAAATAATTTTTTAAAAATTATTTATTAAAAACACTTAATTTTAAGTGTTTTTTATTTTTAAATTTTTGAAAAAATAAATTAATGAGCTATTGTTAAAAAAATTATTTTTTTAACTCCCGCTTTTTTTAATATTTTTTTTGCTTCATTTAAAGTAGCCCCCGAAGTTTTTATATCATCAAAAAGTAAAATATTTTTATTTTTTATTTTTTCCACATTCCTTACTTTAAAAGAATTTTTTATATTTTTTAATCTTTCTTTTTTCTTTTTTGTTTTTGATTGTGGACTTGTTAGTAATTTTTTATACAAAATATTTTTTTCTATTTTTAAAAAATTATCTCCCCCCAATTTACAAAATTCTTTAATAATTAATGAATTTTGGTCGTAGCCTCTTTGTAATTTTCTAGAAAAAGATATGGGAATTTGAATTAAAATTGGATTATTAAAATTTTCTTGGATTTTTAAATCATATAAAATTTCATTTAAATTTTCATATAATATTTCTCCCAAAAATTTAGAAATAACAAATTTTTTTTTAAATTTAAAATCATAAAGCATTTTCCTCACCAGTTTATTTTTATAAGGTAAGAAATAAATTGTTTGTTCTTTTTTAAAATAAAAAATCCTATTTTTTAAAATTTCTTTAATTTTTATATTTTTAGTATTATTTTGTGGAAAAATTGATTCTAAAATTTTTTTTATTGTATTTAAAAACATTTCTTTTTGTGCTAATATAATAACATCTTTATGTCTATATTTAATAATATAAAAATGTTGTTTGGTAATAAAAAAACAAACAAAGTTTTGGGAGTAGATATCGGCTCCTCATCCATAAAAGTTGTACAGCTTTCCTTAAAAAAAGGAGTAGCTGTTTTAGATACTTTTGGAGAAATATCCCTTTCTATTTATGGTGGAAAAGAAATTGGAAAAACCGTTAATTTATCTGATGATAAAATTGCAGAAGCATTGAAAGATTTAATAAAAGAGGCACAAGTAGATACAAAAATAGCTGCTTTTGCCATTCCATTAAAATCAACCTTAATGTTTAATTTAAAATTACCAAAAACTATAGAGAAAAATAAATTAGATAAAATAGTTAAAATGGAAGCAAGAAAATATATCCCCGTTCCAATCTCCGAAGTTCAAATGGATTGGTCTATTTTACCTGCATTAAATGAAAAAGAGAGAAATAGTGAAAATAATGATATTTTAGTTGTAGCTATTCATAAAGAAACATTAAATCAATATGCAAATATTGCTTCCGTAGTTGGGTTAGAATTAAATTTTTTAGAGGTTGAAACTTTTTCTACTATTAGGGCAGTGGTAAAATATGAAAGAAACACAACCGCTATAGTAGATATTGGTTCGTCGGTTACTAAATTTTATATTGTTGAACATGGAATTATTAGAAAATCACATATTATAAATATTGGTTCTGCAAAAATGCTTTCTCGGTTTAGGGGAGAAGAAAATACTTCAAGTTTAAATGGTGAAGTAAATAGTCAGGCGGCAAAAATGCTTAGAGAAACTATAGGCACAACAACAGATATTCCAGTTGATTTAGAACGAATTATAAATGAAGTTAAAAAGGCTATAATTTCTTTTCAAAAAATTAACAGAAGAGATATAACAGATGTTGTATTCAC
>JAGLGQ010000079.1 GCA_023143935.1 Minisyncoccota bacterium | reverse complement strand
ATAGAATTAAATAAAAATATTAATATTCCAAACATTAAAGCAATTCCTCCTAAAAAAGCCATACCCATTTCCAAAAAAGATTTTTCTTGCTCTGCAAATTCGCCCCCTAATTCTATTTTTGCTTTTGTTTCATTTTTTTCTTTAAACTCTTTTTCAAATTGAGTGATAATTTCCGCCAAATTTACATCTTTTGTAACTTCTGCAGAAATAGAAATTGACCTAGTTTTATTTAAATGATTTATATTTGAATCAATATTTTTTGGCAATATTTCAACAATAGAAGAAAGATAAATATATTCCCCCATATTATTTTGAACTTTAATACTTTTTAAATCATCTACATTTAATTCTTCCAAACCAACAACTTGCCCATTATTTTTTAAATCATATTTTAAAGAAACATTTAAAGACTCATTAATATTTTTCAACTCCAAAACATCTATTCCTTTTACAGAAGCTGCCAAAACCGAAGTTACATCGCTCAGAGAAAGATTATATAGAGCCAATTTACTTTTATTTATTTTAATATTTAATCCAGTATTATTCTTTTCCAAACCAGATTTAATATTAATGGCCCCATCAATACTCTTTAATATTCTTTCTGCTAAAATTGAAGCCTTTTCTAAATCAACTTTATTATTAGATAAAATTTTAAAATCAATGGGAGCTCCAGAGGGTGGTCCACCATCTGGAGCAGAGACAGTAACTATTTTTTCCAAACCTCTTTCTTTAACTTCCGACCGAAAACTTTCTAAAATATCTGTTCCAACAGCTTTTTCCGAATCTTTCAAATTAATTAAAAGATTTCCAAATCTATCCCCCCTTTTTGAACCATTACTATTAAAATCTGAAGTTTTTCCTATAGTTGAAATAACTGAACCGTAAAAATCCTTATTCCGAATAATTTCATTTACCATACTCAAAACCTTATCTGTATCATTTACAGAAGAACCTTTAGGTAATTCAATATCTGCATAAATTAAAGGTACATCTCCTCCTGGAAAAAAAGTGGATTTTAAAAGTCCAGAAATAGGAAAAATTAAAGTTACAAAAAACATAATTATTATTACAAAAATAAATATATTTTGACGATATTTTTTCTGAAAAAAATATAATAAAATTTTTGCATATTTATATTCCATTTTTTTAAAATTAATTTTTGGTAAGTGAATTTTAAAAATTTTTGTCCCTAGTTTTTTAAATAATTTAAATTTAAAACTATGTAAAAGTGGAACTATAAATATAGATACAAATTGGGATGCAATTAAAATAAAAACAATAGTAAAAGGAATAGAAGATATAAAATCTCCAGTAACACCCGAAAGGAAAAATAAAGGTACAAAAACAGCAATCGTTGTTGCGGTTCCAGCAATCATTGGTCCAGCTAATTTTTGTATCGCACTTTCCGAAGCTTCATCTTCCGACAACCCCTCTTCTTTCCTTTTTGCAATTCCTTCTGTAATAACAATGTCCGAATCTACTAAAATACCTATAGCTAAAATCATTGAAAATAAAGAAATAAAATTAATTGTATTCCCTACTAAATAAAAAAATACAAAAGACAATAAAAAAGAAATGGGAATACCAATAGCTGCCACAAAAGCATCTTTAACACCTAAAACAAAAAGTAAAATTAAAAATACTAAAAAAACTGCCATCACACCATTTTTAGAAAGATTTATTATATCTTTTTCAGCATCATTACCAAGATTCATGGTTATTTTATAATCAATGCCATTTAAAATATTATCTTTTACGGAAAGCTCTTCTAATCTAATTTTTACACTATCTGTTAATTTCATTATATTGAAACCAGACTCTTTGGAAACATAAAATATTATAGACCTATTAATTTCTGATTCAGGAGAAAAATAAATTTTAGACGAAATTTCTTGTTTTTTAAAATTAACTACCACCAAAGCAATATCTTTTACATAAATAATATCTCCAGATTGTAAATTAATTGGTATATTTTCTATATCCTCAGTATTTTTTAATTCCGTATCTAAACTTAAAGTATATTCTTGATGATTAATTTCTATATTTCCAACAGGGATTTTACTACCAGATTGTTTTATAATATTAAAAACTTGTTTTAACGATAAATTATATCTTTCTAATCTTTCGGGATTTAATAAAATAGAAATTTCTTTTTCAGGTATTCCATAATAAGAAACCAAAGAAACTCCAGTAATATCTTCTATTTCCTCCTTTAAATCATCCGCCATTTTTTTTAAACCAAAAATTGTTTCTTTTGAAGAAATAGCAAAAGAAAAAATTGGTTGATCAGAAAATTTCATATCCGAAACCGTCGTTTCAGATACATCATCGGGAAAATTTACCTTTATTTTATCAATTTCATCTTTTACTTCATTTATCTTTTCATCAATATCTTCGTTTTGATTAAATTGTACAGTTACTACAGACATATTTTCAGAAGAAGTAGATTTTATCTCTTTAATTCCAGAAATATTATTTATTTTGTCCTCAATTTCATTTGTAACTTGACTTTCAACCTCAAGTGCTGTTGCTCCAAAATATGGAGTTTGTATAATAGCAATTGGTACTTGCACCTCTGGAGCTGATTCTTTCGGTAATAACCCGACAGAAACAATACCAAAAATAATAATTAACAACAAAACAAAATAACTAAAAGTTTTTCTTTGTATAAAATCTTGCCAAATTTTTAAAAATATATTCATTTTTTTAATAATTATGTAATAAAATTAATCGTTAAAATTCTTGTCCCTCCATTACACCACGAGCATTTAAAACAACTTTCTCTTCTCCTATAAAATTATTCAAAATAATTATATTTTCCCCACTTATTTTTACAAAATCAATTTTTATTTTTTTTGTTTTTGAATTTTTATCTAAAATATAAATAAAATATTCACTTTCTTCTTCAAAAATAGAAGAAATGGGTAAGGCGATTTTACCATTATTTAATTCTTCTTTTTCTATCTCTATTTTTACTATTTCACCAGATAAAATATTTACTTTGTCACTCACAAAATTAATTTCTATTTTTGCTAAACCAGTATTTTTATCTAAAATAGGAGATATTTTTGAAACAGTTCCATCAAAAATATCATTTACATTCACTTTTTTACCAATATAAATATTTTCCAAAAATTCAAAAGGAACATTTGTTTCTATTTTTAAATTATCTGGATTTGAAATTGAAAAAGCAACGATGGAAGAACTAAGTAATTTACCAATATTTGCATGTATTCCAGTAATTTTACCAGAAATTGGAGCTTTAATGGTTTTTTTTGATAAAGCCGTTCTAGCGCTAACAATGCCTGAATAAGAAGAATATACTCCTGTTTTAGAAATGTTAATATCCTCCGCAGTAGCCCCAGATTTAATTTTGTCATAAGTATTTTCGGCAATTTCTAAAGCATATTTATAAGCATCTAAATTATTTTTTAAAGTTCTTAAATTAGAATTTTCTACATCAATAGATTCTTTTATAGCTAAAGTGATAGCCTCTTTTTCTTCCCCTGCAGAATCCGACAATCCCAAAAAACCCTGTGAAGCTTTATATAATAGATTAGAAAATGACAAAAATTCTTCTGTTAAAATTATTCCTTTATCTACCTTATCATTCAAACCCAAAAAGTCTTTACTTTCTTGATATATATCAAAACTATTTCCAATTTCTTTTCTATTATCTTCTAATATTGCTTCCTCAGACTGATTTTTAATTCTATAAGTAAATACGGGATTAGTTTCCACATGGTCAAAATAATCATCAATTTCATTTCTTAAAATTGCATCTAAAAATATTATTAAATCTTCAATTTCCTTTTCAGTATCTTCTTTAGCTTTGACTAAAATATCTTTTTTTATATTTATATCATTTTCAGCGTTTATTATATCTTCTTCGCGACTTCCAGCCATAGTTTTATCAAACTGAGCCTGAGCCAAAGAATAAGACGACTGAGCTTGTTTTAATACAGATATTTCGGTAGAATTATCTAAATTTAAAATTGTTTTTCCAGCAACCACACTATCTCCAAGTTTTGCATAAATTCCAGTAACTTTTGCGGGAACTTCCACATAAACATCAACTTCTGAATCGGATACCGCTCTCCCATAAATTTTTAAAGGTGCTTCTTTTAATTTCAATTTTTCAATAAACTCAATATTCTTATTTAATTTATCTTCTAGAACTTTTACATCAGAATTTAAATCTGAATCCAATAAAATATTTAAATCTTTTTTAAAAAAAATAAACATCACAAAAACAATTAAAACTAAAATTAAAAATATTAAAAATATTTTTTTATTAAACAAATTTCTTATCATATTATTTTAATTATTTTTTATATTATCAATCGTTTTTTTCCAAATCCTTTTTACAGCTTCTTTTGTATTATATGCTTGATGAGAAGTATAAAAAACATTTTTCATTTTTATAATTTGCCTATTTAATTGTAAAATATCTTTTCTTTTTTTATTTAAATTTTTTGTATTTTTTAAAACTAAATCATTTTCTTCTTCTAAAACATCTAAAGATGCTTCTGAAATTTTTCCACTTTTTAATGCGTTAAATAAATATTTTGTATCTAAAATAGCCCCACGCGCTGTATTTACTAAAATTACTCCATCTTTCATCAATCCAATTTCTTTTTTACCTAATAGATGATAAGTACTTTTACATAATGGTGCATGTATTGAAATAATATCAGAATTTTGTAAAAGATTTTTTAAAGAAACAAATTTTAAATTAAACTTTTTAGTAAATTCTTTATCTGGATATGGGTCACTAACTAAAATTTTTACTCCAAAAGGACTAACTAATTTTACAAAATTCTTTCCTATTTTTCCAAAACCAATAACTCCGATTGTTTTATCTGCTAAATCAAGCCCCCTATTTTCTTTATCAACATTAGTATTTCCTAAATTTTTCAATTGATACAATAAAGAAGATAATGCAAATTCGGCTACAGTTTGACTTCCATAATCACTTACATTTTTAATTTTTATGTTATTTTTTTCACAATAATCTTGATCAATATGATCTATTCCCGTACCCCTTGTGGCAATCAATTTTAATTTTGGAAACTTTTTTAATTCGTCTTTTGTTAATTGCGAATCTATAAAAATAGAAAGTATTTCAATATCAATAAAATCATTTTTGTTGTATTCTTGTAAACCACCTTTTTCAAAAATAGATTCAGAATAAATTTTTGGATTATTTTCTTTTACATAATCTTTAAATTTTAGATCCGTATAAAAAAACAAAATTCTTTTGTTTTTGATATTAATATTTATATTTGACATAAAGTGTATTTTAACATTTTTTAAAATACTTTAAAGCCTTTTTTTTTAAATATTTATTTAAATAGTAATTTTTGAAGGATCTATACCGTCTTCTTCGTATTCGTCATCATCACCTTCTTTTTTATCTTTTTGAAATCTTTCAATATAAACTAAAAGTGGTGAAGCAATGAATATTGAAGAATAAGTTCCCGCAATAACTCCTAAAATTAAAACTAAAGAAAATGCTTTAGTGGTATCTCCTCCCATAAAAAATAAAAATAATAAAACGATTAA
>JAGLGQ010000078.1 GCA_023143935.1 Minisyncoccota bacterium | reverse complement strand
AACACTTTCATTTTTTTCTTCCGCTTTTTTTAAATTTTCTCTAATTCTATCAAAAACAACAATTGTATCATTTACAGAAAATCCTAAAATTGCTAATAATGCAGTTACAAATAAAACATCTATTTGATAATGGAGAAAAAATGAACCAATGATAGCAAATATACCAATTGGAATTAAAATGTCATGAGTTAATGCTACTATGGCCACAAGTCCATATTTGAAAGAAGATACTGGTTTTGATACCCCTTTAAATGTAAAGGCAATAAATAAAACTATCATAAAAGTTACAAATAAAATTGCAAAGAAAGACCTTTTTGCAAGTTCCGAAGATACCGCGGGTCCAATAGTTTTAGATTGCACTTCGAAAAATTTATATTGTTCATCAAAAGTTAATTCTTTTTTTAAATTTCTTTTTAATTCAGTCGTAAGCTCTGGTGTTTTAATAGCAAAAGAATCTTCTCCAACTTTTTGCACCACGGAAATACCCAAACCAGATTTAGATACTGCTTTATTGACATTTTCTAAAAGAGGAATTTTTTCTTCATATTTTACCTCATATATTGTTCCACCGGCAAAATCAACAGATAAATTAAAACCAAAAAAACCAATAGCTCCAACTAAAAACACAGAAATCATTATTGAAATTGTTAAGAATATTCTTTTATATTTTAAAATTAACATATTTTTATTTTTTAAATTTTCCGAAAAGTCGTTCTTTCATTTTAAACGAATTATCTTCACCAATTAAAGAATATAAAAATATTCTTGTAATTACAATAGCCGAAAACATTGACACGATAACACCAAAACCAAAAGTAAGAGAAAAACCTCTTACCAATGCTGTTGTAGTATAAAATAATATAACGGCAGTAATTATAGAAGATAAATTTCCATCTCGAATAGAAAGCCAAGCTCTTTTAAATCCTACTTTTATAGCCTCTTTTGTTTTTCTGTCCCTTAATTCTTCCCTTATTCTTTCAAAAACTAAAACATTTGCATCTACCGCCATACCAATTGAAATTATAAATCCAGCAATTCCAGCTGATGTAAATACAAATCCAAATAATTTAAAAATTGATAATATTAAAACGGAATAAGAAAATAATGCCAAAGAAGCTACAAAACCAGCAAATCTATAAAAATAAATTAAAAATACACAAACAAATAATAATCCTAACAATGCCGCTTTTACACCCAAAGATAAAACTTCTTGTCCAAGTGATGGAGAAACTGTATTAGAAGAAATAATACTTATTGGAACAGGCAATGCTCCAAATTTTAAATTATTTGAAAGCTCTTTGGCTTCTTCTTTGGTAAAATTTCCTTCAATTATTGCTGAATTTGCAATAATTGGGGCATTAATTCGTGGAGCTGAAATTATTTGTCCATCAAGAAAAATTGCCATAAGTTCACCTACATTATTAGATGTTAATTCTCCAAAAATTTTTCCACCCTCATCTGTAAAATCTAAAGTTACTATTGGTTGTGAGGTTGTACCATGATAACTAAAATTTGATGTCTTTAAATATCTACCTGTAAGTCCAGTATCTTCAAATTCATCTAAACCTTTTTGTATTTTAAATTCTAAGGTCGGAATTTTTCCAATCATTGCTTTTGCATCTTCAGGATCTGCAACTCCCGGAATTTGAATTATCACTCTCCTACTTTTTTCCGCAGATTCTGTAAAAACAGAAGGTCTTTCTATGGTTATAGAAACTTCTGCAACACCAAATGGATTTAATCTTTTTTCTAAAACTGTTTTTAAAGAATTCATTGAACCATCTATCGCTTGTTTCTCTATGTTAGAAATATCTGCACTATAAACAAGTTGACTACCACCAACCAAATCAAGTCCTAAAGAAATTACATTATCTTTTTTGTTTTCTAATGTTGTTTCATTTTTGTCTTCAATTCTAGCGTTTATTTCTGGTTGAACAATATAAAAATACCCCAAACAAGATATTGTTAAAATTATAAAAATAGATAAAATTCTATACTTTTGTTTTTTCAAAAAATCCATAAATATAAAAAACATTATAGCAAATTTTTATTTTTTGTCATTTTTGTATAAAAAAAAACGGGGATTTTGCGGAGCAAAATCCCCGTCATCATTATTCTTAAAACTCTCAGCAAACTCTTGGCCAACTCTCGTTATATCAAAAATTATTTTTTGTTACGTGGTATGTTACGTAATAAATAATAGCGGACGTTTTTCAAGAGGTCCGACTTAAAAATTTGAGTAAAGTTAAATTTTAAAAAAAATTTAACTTTACAATCAAATTTTCTGAAATCGGACCTCACGACGACGGACGATGACGTTTTTCAAAAAGTCCGACTAGTAGGATTTTGCGAAATCCCACAAATCGGAC
>JAGLGQ010000077.1 GCA_023143935.1 Minisyncoccota bacterium | reverse complement strand
GGAGTATTTGTTATAAAATTATTTTCTTTTACAGAAGATTCCCCTAAACATTTCACGAATGCACTTCAAAAATTTATAGATAAAAAAACAGATAAACTAATTATAGATTTAAGAGGAAATCCAGGGGGGCATTTATTTACTGCAATTTATATGGCTGGAATGTTTTTAGAACAAGGAGCTGTTATTTTAACGGAAGATTATGATGGGAAAAAAGAAAATACTATTTTAAAGTCTGGAGAATTTCATAACAGTAAAGAAACTGTAAATATTTTTAATGATAAATTAAAAGTAGCAATATTAGTAGATGGAGGATCTGCTTCTGCTTCAGAAATTTTAGCTGGAGCATTATCTGATCATAAAAAAGCTATAATAATGGGAACAACTACTTTTGGAAAAGGGACTGTTCAACAATTGATACCCTTAGAAAAAAATACTTCATTAAAGGTTACCGTGGCAAAATGGATTCTACCAAATGGTAAATGGATTTCTCATGAAGGTCTCGCTCCAGATATAGAAATAGAAATTACAGAAGAAGAAATGATAAAAGCACAGAAAGATGGATTTTTATCTGACACCATTGATCCTCAACTAAATCGTGCCATAAATGAATTAGCAAAGATAAAAAATAAAGAAGCATTTACTACCATAATAGAAAAAGCTGAAAAAGATAGAGCTGAAAAAGAAGAAAAAGAAAAAGAAGAAAAAATTCAAGAGTTATTGAAAAAATAACCCAGCACTTTTTCTAAAGTCTAACCTTAATACAAACACAAAAAAAAATTGCGAGAGTTTGGTGAGAGTTTGGTGAGAGTTTTTATTAAAAAATAATTTTTATTAATTTTGCATGACATTGGATGTCGTGCAAAAATAGGATTTTGCGGACGCGGACGGTGACGGACGTTTTTTAAGAGGTCCGACTAGTAGGATTTTGTGAAATCCCACAAATCGGACCTCACGACGCGGACGAAAATCGAACTTTGATGCGACGATGAGAAACAACCTCAACGGCGACACAAACTTTTTAAAAAAGCTAAACACTGGAAAAAAGTGAAAAAATGTGCAGTTATGTTATAATATTTTAACTTAACTTTTTTTAAAGTTAATAAAGGCATGGTGGCGAAGTGGTAACGCAACGGTCTGCAAAACCGCTATTCGTGGGTTCAATTCCCACCCATGCCTCAAAAAAACATCCCCAATCTATCCCCGATTTTTTCCACATACTTTATTGTCAAAAAAGACATAATGGCTATAATAATAATATTCAAGTTATTTGAATCTTCGGAGGAGAATAAATTGAATTCACCCTAAATAAATTTCTTCGGAAACTTATTTAGATAGATAAAATTTCTTCGGAAAACTTATCAAGAAAAAATCAATCTCCCCAGATTGATTTTTTTGTTTTAAAAATAAGATTTTTGTGTTAAAATATTTTATACTTTTTAAAAAGTATAGATGCCCGGGTGGTGAAATTGGTATACACGCAAGACTTAAAATCTTGTCATTTCGGTGGTGCGGGTTCGACTCCCGCCCCGGGCACAAACAAAGAAAATTAATTAATTTTTTTTATAATTTTAATTTATTTGTTATATCATCCGTTTGTAGCTCAGTCGGTAGAGCAGCAGCCTCTTAAGCTGACGGTCGAAGGTTCAAGTCCTTCCAGACGGACAAAA
>JAGLGQ010000076.1 GCA_023143935.1 Minisyncoccota bacterium | reverse complement strand
TTTTGTCCGTCTGGAAGGACTTGAAGAAAGCAAAGTATGTTTTATACCAAAAATATACGAATGAAATGAGTATATATTTTTGAGTATAAAACCACGAGCGGAATGGCTAAGGCATCTAAAAAATAGTGAACGGCAGTGAACATATTTTTTGATGAGGTTAGCCAAGTCCTTCCAAACAAAATTTTATAAAAATCCCATTCGGGATTTTTATATAAAATTTATGTTCGTCTGGAGAAAGCAAATTTCTTTGCTTTCGTGAGGACTTGAAAAAAGCTTTTTATATTTTTTTGTAACGAAGTGAAAAAAAATAAAAAGTGAATGGTCAAGGCTGTAAAAAATTAAGGAGCGAATGCGACTATAATTTTTATAGAGGTTGACCTAGTCCTTCCAAACAAAATTTTATAAAAGTTTCATAAGAATTTTGTATTTTTTAATTGAGTTAATATAATAAATTTTTGTTATTTATTTATTTTTAATGTAAACTTAAGTAATAGAGTATTATTATGAAAAAAAATAATTTTTTAATTACAAAAAAAGAAAAAGAAGTGGTAATATCTATTTTAAAAAAAGTTTCTAAAAAAAATATCATTTCACTAAATCTTATTAATTTTACTTTTTTATCTAAAATTTTAAACAAAGAAGAAAAAAATTTTCTGAAAAAAATAAGACAAATTAATCCACGACAATATGGATTTAAAGGTAAATATTTGGGGATACAAAGAATACCTAAAAATTTAACAATTATTAAAAATCAGAAATACAAATACAATGGAAAACAAAAAAATATAAATAAAAAATATATTCCTAATGAAGTTTTTTTGTTCTATAAAAAAATGAATAAATCCATGTACAAAGATATAAATAAAAAGCTTTTGGTTTCGGGTTGTTATCGCTCCCCCGCATGTCAATTATTTTTGTTTTTATATTATTTAAATAAAAATAATTTTAATTTTAAAAAAACAATGAAAAGAGTTGCTTTTCCTGGATATAGTGAACATGGTTATCCAACAAAACAAGCTATTGATTTTATGACTATTGATGGTGTCCCCGACACTGATGACAAATTAAAATTTGAAAAAACAATTGAATATAAATGGTTATTAAAAAATGCATCAAATTTTAATTTTTTCTTATCATATCCCAAAAATAATAAATTGGGAATTATGTTCGAACCTTGGCATTGGCATTTTAATAAAAACAAAATTTTATAAAAAAAATAATACGAAACGTTTTTCAACCCAGCACCCAGCACTTTTTCTATAAAACATTAAATAGTTAAGTATATTTTTTATAACATATAAAGCGAATACTTTTTAGGTATACTATTTCGATAAAAGTGCTGAGAAAAAGTGCTGGGTTGAAGAAATATTGTATAGTGTAATTAAGTTGCTAATTAATAAAAATAATTTTTAATACTTTTGCACGACATTGGATGTCGTGCAAAAGTAGGATTTTGCGAACGCGAACGATGAACATTTTTCAAAAGGTCCGACTTAAAAATTTGAGTTAATTTAAAAATACTTCGTATTTTTAATTAACAATCAAATTTTCTGAAATCGGACCTTACGAACGCGGTGAAATTTTATAAAAATTTTGTGAGAGTTTGGTGAGAGTTTACTGAGAGTTTGCTGAGAGTTTTTATTTAAAAGTAATTTTTAATAATTTTGATGGTTTATGGTGTCCGTTTATTATTTGTATTCTTTTTATTTTTTCTTTAAATTGATTTGGTAAAATTTCCAATAATCTTTTATTAGCTAAATTATTTTCCGCTTTCTCTTTAATCCAAATTTCAAATTTATCTTCACTAATTCTAACAATTTTTTCTTTGTTAGATTTTGCATGTAATTTAACTTTTATATACATAAATTTTAAATCCCTAAATCTTTTAGTTCCTCAAAAAGTTTTTCTTCTTTCTTCCCTATTTTTTTAGGAATATCTATTTTTACTTTTAAATATAATAATCCTCTCCCTCCTCTAGGTAAAACTACCCCTTGATCTTTTACTTTTAAAATAGAACCGTGTTGAGTACCAGCATTTACTTTTACTTTTATTTTTCCGTCTATAACTTTTATTTCTTTTATAATACCTAAAACTGCTTCTGTAACTGAAATTTCTATGCTACCAATTAAATCATAACCCTCTTTTTCAAAATTTTTATCTTCTTCAACTTCTAAATGAATATATAAATCTCCATTTTGTCCACCATGTTTTGCTTGACCTTTTTGTTTAATCCTCAAACGAGAACCGCTTTCAACTCCTGCTGGAATTTTTACATTTATTTCTTCTTTATCATTAATTACACCTCTTCCGTTACATTTTTTACAAGCTTTCTCTGGTATTTTCCCATCTCCAAAACATTTATCACACTCTTTTTGAATTCTAGTTAAACCAAAAATAGTTTGTTGTTCTTGAAATGTATATCCCCTACCACCACATTTATCACAAGTTTTTAATCTAGAAGATTCTGCTCCACTACCTGAACATTCTTTACAAGTAATATCTTTTTTTAAATTAAATGTTTTTTCTGTACCAAAAACAGATTCTTTAAAAATAATTTTTAATTCTACGGCGATATCATCCCCTCTTCTTGTTTGTGTTTCTCCACCAAAACCGCCACCAAAAATATCAGAAAAATCAAAACCAGAAGATTCAAATCCTCCAGAATTAAACCCACCACTAAAACCAGAAAAATCAAAACCACCAGAAGAATTAAAACCTCCGCTTCCAGCATTTGAATCAGCAGACCCATATGTATCGTATTGCTTCTTTTTCTTTTCATCAGATAAAACTGAGTAAGCATCGTTTGCTTCTTTAAATTTTTTTTCATCTCCAGTTTTTTTATCTGGATGATGTTTTTGAGCTAAAGACCTAAATGCTTTTTTTATTTCCGAAGAACTTGCATTTTTATCTACTCCTAAAATTTCATAATAATCTTTTGTCATTGGACTTTAAATTTAGTATTTGCTATTATAACAAATAATGAAAAAATTTACACGAGACAAAGATACAAAATATAAAAAAGGCAATATTGATATTGTTTTGATAATAATCTTTCTATTTTTTATTTCTATCATTGGTGGTATTTGGTATTATCAACAAGAAATATATACTCCACAAGATTTGGAAACTAGAAACCAAATGCAAGATTTAGAGGTGGAACGACAAAAGTTGTTGGAAGAAATTGAAAAAATTCAGGGTGGAATGGATGTTGAGGAGGATTAAAAAACTTCTGATGAAAAGTTTTTTTATGCTAGCACGATAAGGTGAAATTAGAACGGAAATTAATTAGTAGAAATAACTTGTTTTAATCTACTCTTCCAGTCACTTGGGAATCCCATATAATTAGTATCTATATTGTGTTTTTTAATTATATTTTCTAATTCATTTACAAATCCTTGATTATTACAAAAATTACTATCGACAAATAAAACTAGTAAAATATAATTAAATAGTTTTGTTTGATTCATTTGAGTAAATAAATATCTAAATTTTGGGTATCTTAAACTAGGTTTTATAGTCATTTCTCTATTCCACAATCTCCCATGATGAGCACATATGTTTCTCATGTAAGAAAAAGAATGGAACCAACTTCTCATGAGTGCAACACTTAGATTATTACAAGATGCAGATATAAGCTTTTGATTATCTGATGTTAAGTTTTTATATACCATTACAGTTTGACCAAAAGACAAACTCTCTATAATCATCCAAGCGGGAGGAAAATCATCTTCTGTATATTTTTGATAAAAAGATTTTATATATTCCTCTCTTGAGTCACGTAACTCTAATAAAAAACCTCTTATGTTATCTCTTACTTTGTCATCTTTTGAGTAAATATACTCACTAATCCAAAATGGTTTATTTTCTTTAGCAGACATTGTATTAATAATCTTAGATTTAAAAGACTGCTCTATCCTCTCTAAAATATCTGAAACCAATAATCTTAATTTTTTGTCAAAAATATATATGTTTTTTATATCATCAAATTTAATATTATTTAAAAAATTATTACTTTCTTTTTCTTGAAAATATTTAAAATAAATTGATAAATGATAATAGCTTACATTTTCAAGAAATTTACGTGCTTTTTTTTCGTCATCTATAATTAAACCCCTGTCTTTTAAAAGATCAATTTGTTCATTCACTGTTTTTGGTAGTTTTGTGTATCGCATAATTATCCACAGTATATCATAAAAAACACTTGATTAAATAACATATTATAAATATAATATGTTTATTAATACCTGTCGAGCCTCTCACTGAAGCGAAACTGACAGGTTTTATTTTTAACTATTTATTATCTTTTTTATTTCTTCTTCAAAATTACTTCCAGCCCTAATTCTAAAAAACTTAATTCCTACAGTTTTTTATTTTAATTACTTTCTTTTTTTTTAATTTTAGTATCTATTTAATTACGAATGCATACTATCTTAACACTTAGTATCTATTTAATTAAAAGATAAATACTATCTTTTAGAACTATTGAAAAACTTCCAAAGGAAAGTTTTTATTTTTTTGTTAGACTAGGACTCGGTCACCCAGCTTGGGTTCACTGTGGTTGTCATTCCTTTCCTTCCTAGTTCACCTCAAGCGCGCGACCCCGTCGCTTGTGGTTTAACACTCAAAAATATATACTCATTTCATTCGTATATTTTTGGTGTAAAACATACTTCGCTTTCTTCGAGTCCTAGTCTGGTAGCTTGAAAATAAGAAAACCACTTCATACGAAGTAGTTTTCTAATTTTCAAGCTACCAGACTAGGACTCGAACCTAGATATACGGTACCAGAAACCGCAGTCCTACCATTAGACGATCTGGTAAAAAGTTCGGCCGACGTGGATGACGACGGACGTTTTTTAAGAGGTCCCACCTCATCTTCACTTTGTTCAGACGAGGAACGACCCCAACAACGACGTGGACGTTTTTCAAAAAGTCCGACTAGTAGGATTTTGCGAAATCCCACAAATCGGACCTCACGACGCGGACGAAAATCGGACTT
>JAGLGQ010000075.1 GCA_023143935.1 Minisyncoccota bacterium | reverse complement strand
AGAACATTTACCAGAAAAACTAAAAGGAAAAAAATATTATAAAAATTCTTTTGAAAGAAAACAAGAGGGGAAAAATGATTTATGGTAATTTTTATTTCATGTAATTTTATTAGTTTTTCCAACAGGCAAGGCCTGTACGGTAATTTTAATTACCGTACAGGCCTTGCCTGTTGGAAAAACTTATTAAAAAAAACAAAACTTTCGTTTTGGATTTTATTATTTTGTCCTCCCACTAAGAATCGAACTTAGATCTAGAGATTAGAAGTCTCTTGTTCTATCCATTGAACTATGGAAGGATATTTTATAAAACTTGCTTAAGCAAGTTTTATATATCATACTAGATTTTTTTTATTTATCAAATAAAAAATTATTTTTATATACTGGTAACAGAATATATAGGAAGTAAAATTGCCGAAAGTAGAACACCAACACCACCACCAAGTGCTGTAAGCATAATTGGTTGAATTAAAGTAATCAATCTTGCAACTGTTGTTAAAACTTCTTTTTCATAAAATGTAGATAAAGTTTCTAATATATCAGATAATCTACCTGATTCTTCACCGACTTCAACCATCTTTATAAATAATTGATCAAATTCTGGGTGCTTTAAAAATGCTTTAGATAAAGACTCACCGCCCCCCACATCTACTGAAACTTTTTTTAAAATCTCTTCATAAATTACATTATCAACAACTTTTGAGGTATTTTCTATTGTCTTTATCATAGAAACACCTGCCCTAAGCATCATGCTGAAATTACCAGCAACACGCGAAATAAAAAGTTGTTTATATAATTTTTTAAATAGTGGTAAAGAAATTTTAAATCTGTCGTATGATTTTCTTCCTTCTGCAGTTCTGATATATTTTACCAATAAAAAACCTCCGACTATAGATAAAATTATAAAAATAAGACCATAATTAACCAAAAAATCTGATATCGCTAAAACTACTTTTGTTATTGCAGGTAATTCCTGTCCAGAATCAGCCAACATTCCAGATATTTTTGGAATTACCAATGTAAGCATCAGATACATAACAATTACAAAAACTACCACAACAAAAGCGGGATAAACCAACGCTCCTTTTACCTTTGAAGTTAATTCATAAGAACGCTCCATATGTTCTGCTAAATATTGAAATGTTTGTGACATTTTACCTGACTCTTCTCCCGCCGCAATCATGTTTATAAAAAAAGAAGAAAAAACTTTTGGATGCTTTTTCATTGCATTAGCTACAGAAGAACCATCAGATATATCATCAGCTATACTAACTAATGCGTCTCTTAAGATTGGGTTTTTCTGCCCCTCCGACATCATTCTAAAAATCCTAATTGCAGATACTTGCGCTTCAAATAAAGTAGATAACTGTTTAGATAAAATAACTACTTCTTTTTGACTAACTCCACCCAAAATAACAATATTTAAAATACCTTTATCTTGTATAGATTTTATGGAAGAAATAATATAACCCCTACCTTGTAATGATGCAATAGCTGATTCCTGACTATGTGTATCAATTTGTCCCCTAACTTCTTTACCATTTTTATCAAAAACTATATATTTAAAAAGCATAATTATTTATTAATTTACTATTATTCTATCACATTTTTATCAAAACTAAACATGTCTTTAAATTTCTTAGACTCATCTTTTGAAATTAAAACACTGTTGTCGTCACTAAATAAGGGTTTTTCTTTTTCTGATATATATCTTGGTATAATGTGAAAATGAACATGCGGAATTTCCTGCCCTGCATCTTCCCCATTTCTCTGTATAATAACAACATCCTTTTGAGTAGTTTTTCTAATTTTATTAGCAACTTTAAAAATTACTCTTTGTAAATCTAAAAATTCTGATTCTGACATATCAAAAATAGTTTTGTGAGCTTTTTTAGGAATCACTAAAACATGACCCGGTTCAAAAGGAAAAGCATCTAAAAATGCTATATTGTTTTTATCTTCATAAATTATTGCAGCTTCTACTTCTCTATTTATTATTTTTTGAAATATTGTTGTCATTTTTTTTATTTATCACCTCCTCCCATTTTTTTCATAAAATCCTCCATGTCAAAATCTGAAAAATCCGTATCAGCCCCACCATTGTTAGAAGAACTGCTTTCTATTTCGTTTAATCTTCTAAATTTCTCCTGAACTTCAAACTCAACTTCCGCCCTAGGTCTTCCATATTTTTGTGCAGATAAATTTTTAATATACTTCCTAACTTCAGGATTTCCTTCTTCTGGTGGCATCGTTCTTACATTAAAAGGTTTTTGGGGTTGCCCGTCCACTAATATTTTTAAATAAGCATTATAATTATCTAAATTCATAATATCCTTTGCAGAAAAAATTGGAGCCAACTGTTTTTCTAAAATTTCTGTATCCTCAGTACCAACTCTAAAAATTGCCATCGAACCAACATTACCAAAAACAGAATTTCTAATTTTTTCTTCTATTTGTTTAATGTACTGATGAGCAATTGTTAAAGATAGACTATATTTACGAGCTTCTGATAGAATTTGAGAAATTGAATCTGTAGTTACATTTTGAAACTCATCCATATAAAGATAAAATGGGGGAAGTTTTTTATCTATTGAATCAACCCTAGACAAAGCTGCCATTAAAATTTTTCCAACTAAAATCATACCAATCATATTTGCATTTAAATCACCAAGTCTACCTTTTGATAAATTAACTAAAAGTATTTTTTTGTTATCCATAATATCCCTAAAATCTAAAGATGATTTCTCTTGGGAAATTATCGGACGAAGATAATCATTAGAAAGGAAAACATCAAATTTATTTGTAATATACGGAACAATATTTTCCAAAGCTGCTTCTCCCCCTGCTTGTGTAGCAATTTTTTCCCAAAATTGTCTTATAATCATATTATCACATTTAGAAAGTTTTAAATTTCTAAATTCTTCATCGGCTAAAACTCTAGAAATTTCTACCATAGTATTTCCACTTTCTGGATCTTCTAAAACAAGAGCTGTAGCATTTCTAAAATATTGCTCAAAAGCTGGTCCCATAGATTCTGGAACATCTCCATATAATTTTTTAAAAATAGAAAATAATTCATTAATTACAAAAGTTTTTTGTTCTGGAAAATCAGTATTGTATTCAAGCATATTTAGTCCTAAAGGTCTTTCTAAATCAGCGGGGTCAAAATAAATAACATCTTCAAATCTATCCTCTGGAATTTGTGCCAATACATCTTCTATGTCAGAACCATGAGGATCTATAAAACAACAACCCTCTCCGTTTCTAATATCTTGTATAATCATATTTTTTAAAATTGTAGTTTTACCAGTACCAGTTTGTCCAACAACATACATGTGTCGTAATCTATCGTTTGGTTGTAAATAAATAGGAGTTTCAACTCCTTGATATGAATTTATACCTAATAAAACTGAGGAACCGTCGGTTGAAAAATCTTTATTATTATTTTGTTCAGGTTCAATAATATTTTTTTGGTTACTTTCCACCTGTTGTTCTTCTTGAATATTTGGTGATACTTTTTGTTGTGAGACTTCTGGTTTTATTTGAGACTTGCCTTGAGATAAATCATAATCTAACATTTCTTCTTTAGAAAAATATTGATTATAAGAATCATTCTGGTTAGAACCATTATCTAACCCCTCCACATACTCTCTATAGTTATTATCAATATTTTTACCCCCTTCATTATAATTTTTAACTTGTTGCTCCGACTGTTGAGTTTTTATTGCCAAATTTTCATTATACTCCTTATCTTTTTCTATTTTCTTTTGTATTTCTGTCGTGCTACTCATAATCTTTTCAGATACACTGGATGCAGAACTTGATGTCTCTAATAATTCACCCGCTTTTAAATGTTGTGAAGGAAAATGAAAAATAGAGGTAAGTTCCGTAATATTTAAAAACATATTGCTCTTTTTATCAAACACACGAAAAATAAAATCTTTTGTTTTGTTTTTTAAATTTTCACTTGATATTTTTTTGAATTTAAATTTATTACCATTTGAATTTTCAAATTGAAAAAAAGATGACTCCAACTCATTTAAAATCATATTTGCTTTTTCCTGACTATCGCTTGAAGCAATAAATCTAATATTTGTTTTAAATAATCTTGAACTGTTTTTTTCTTTTAACGCTTCTACGGCGGTGTCTCTTGACTGTTGGTCTTTTACTTTTTTTTCACTTTTACCATCATTTTTTATATCAAAAATATTTGCATCAATAAGATCAAGTATTTTTTCAAAAATATCAATAAATATTTTTCTAAACTCAAACCAAAAATTCCCCCTAGAACTTAAAACTTTTCTTATATCATCTCCTTTTAAAATTTTATTGATTGCTTCAGTGATAAAAAAATTTTCTGTATCTTTTTGAGGAGATAATAAAATTTGAATAGCTCCACCCTCTTGGGGCTGTATACTAGAAAAAGATTTAATTATAATATTTAATGGATCATATTGTAGGTGTTTATAGCTTTTTATGGGTAAATATTGAAATTTTTCAAATGAAACTTCTGATAATGCAACATGATTATTTTTATTAAAAATATTATAATCATCGTACACTTCTTTTATGGAAGCATCTGGAAATGTTGCCAAAAGATGATTTTTAAAAATATTTTTTTGAGTATCTGGAATAGCACAGAAAATATTAACTTTATTTTTTTCTTGAGGAAGAGCTAATTCTAAAGAAAAATATTTTTCTTCACTATTTTCAGATACAGCTATCATTCCATTATAAAACTGCTCCATAGAAGCCAAAAACATTTCTAAAGTTTTTTGTTTTTCGTCATGTTTTTTTTCTGGAGCAATTTCTGGTAATGATACCTCAAATAAAGTCATGTGGAGGCCAGAATAAACTGGAGATTTTTTTTTAAGGTTTATTAATTGGCCAGATTTTATATATTGCACCAAAAAACGATGAAAGTCATCTTTAACATGATATGTTTCTGTATCATCTATTGTTTTTAATGTATTATAAATACCAACTTCATGCATTAATCCTAATAATGTTTCCATTCTTTCGTCATCTTCGTCTGGAGATAATTTTAAAATTATTTTTTCTGCGTTTTCTTTTTTTGCAATATAATCTTGACTAAAAAATTCAGGGGCTTCTTTCTGATGTTCTTCTATCGTATCAACGATTATTTTTTCTTTATGTGAGTCGGCTAAATTTTCAAAAGAATGTCCTAATTTTTCAGATTTTTTTTCTAAACTTTTATGAAACAAAACGGCCTCATCATCAAAACTAGATATATCATTTATTTTATTTCCACTAATCATTGATATTATTTTAACATTTTTACCACCACCACTCAATGTATAAACTGAAAAAAATATTAAACAAAAGAATTTTTTAAACTCTCAGCGAACTCTCATGAAACTCTCAGCAAACTCTCGTTGTATCAAAAATTATTTTTTTATATTACAAAAATAATTAAATATATATTTTAATAGCTATTTTATTTTTATAAAAAAAGCACATTTTATGGAATGTGCAGTGGTAAGAATGACGAGCGTTTTTCAGGAGGTCCGACTTGTAGGATTTTGCGAAATCCCACAAATCGGACCTCGATGACGCGACGACGAGAAACAACTTTAATGATGACGCGGACGTTTTTTAAAA
>JAGLGQ010000074.1 GCA_023143935.1 Minisyncoccota bacterium | reverse complement strand
TTGAATCTATGATAAAAAATCCAATGCCCACAAGGGCGGAAGTAACAGATATTTTTCAAGCAGTACAACAAAAAACTGATTGTACAATGCTTTCTGGAGAAACTACAACAGGTAAATTTCCAATAAAATCTGTTGAAGCGATGAGTGAAATTATAATTGAGACAGAAAAAAAATTATTTGACCAATGGATATTTAAAAAGAGAGAAGTAACAGATTTAAGAGAATTATTTTCAAAAATGGCAGCAGAAATTACTGAAGATTATGATGATTTATCGGCAATTGTAGTAATTACCAGATCAGGATTTATGGCAAATTTAGTATCTAGTTTTAGACCTCGTGTACCAATTTATGCTTTTACAAATACTCCTGCTACTCAACGAAAAATGCAAATGCTCTGGGGTATTAAAGGATTTGAAATAAAATTTTCAAAAACACCAGACGCAACACTTGAACAAGCTAGAAAAAAAATACTTAAAAAATATCCAAAACTTAAAGGAAAAAAATTCGCTTTAGTTTCTGATTCCATAGCAAATGAAAAATTTGTACCCACTTTACAAATTAGAGAATTTTAAATTTCAAAAAAACAAAAAACAAGGAAACATTGCTTCCTTGTTTTTTGTTTTTAATTATTTTTTGTTTTGTAATTTTAATTGATTGGCATTGTTTAAAACATCAGTTTCAAAATCAACATTTATTTTTTGAAAATCATTCCATCTTTTCATACCATCGGTAATCATTTTATCTAAAACTTCATCCATTTTAACATTTGTTTTTTCCCAAAGATGATGATATAAAGTCCCCGGCAATGTATTTATTTCGTTTGCAAATAATTCCCCTGTTTTTTTATTTAAAAGAAAATCAATTCTTGCGGTTCCATTTCCATCAATCTCAACAAAAATTTCTTTAGCATATTTTTTTGTTAAATCTGTAAACTTATCATCTATATTTGCTGGGATTATCAAACTAGATTCTGCATTGCCTGTTTGAACTCCACCATCTTTTAAATATTTTACCGAATAATCAAATAAATCTGATTCAAAAACTGACTCTTGCACTTCAGAAGCTAAAACACTTTTACCATCAGATAGAACTGCACAAGTAAGATCAACAACATTTTCAACGCCATTTTCAACTACGACTTTTACATCATAATAAAAACCTAAATTCATCGCTTCTTCTAACTCTTCTACTGATTTTACTTTTGAAATACCAATTGATGAACCAGACCTTGCTGGCTTCACAAAAATAGGAAATTTTAAAGTATTTTTAATATTCTCAATAACACTTCTTTGTTCAGATTCCCATTTTTCTTTATTAAAAATTAAAAAATCTGTTGTTGGAATATTTAATGAATTTAAAAACTTTTTAGTAAAAGTCTTATCAATAGCTATTGAGGACGCATGAATTCCACAGCCAGCATACGGTACTTGAAAAAACTCAAATAACCCCTGCGCACTTCCATCTTCCCCACCAAGTCCATGAAAAGTTGGAAAAACAAAATCAATTTGAATTTCTTTTTTTCCAAACAAACCACCACTTTCAAGAATTAGTTTCTTTTTTGATTTACTTAAATTTAAAGAATATTTTAATAATCCATCTAATTTATCTTGATATTTTTCTTTAAAAAATTTTAATTCAGAAATTTCTTTTCCTGCATACCATTGTCCTTTTTTATCTACATACACTGCAACAACAGAATAACCAATTCTCTTTAATTCAGCAATAACAAATTCTCCAGTAATAATTGAAATTTCATGTTCTGGACTTTGTCCTCCAAAAAATACTCCTATTGTTTTTTCTTTTAATTCATTCATTTTATTTTATAAATAATTATCTGTTATATCATTTTGAAAAATGATTGTATCTCCATTTTTTAAAATATTAACTAAATCATTATGAGCTTCTTTTGTAATTTTGTAAACTTTAAATTTATTATAACCAATTTCTTTAAATTTTTCTACTATAAAATCTGTATCTGGATTTTTTACCAACAAAACAAGGTCTACAAATTTACTATATTTTTCCGCCAATTTAAAATGTATTTCTTTAGATTTTTCCTTTCCCAATTCTACAATCCC
>JAGLGQ010000073.1 GCA_023143935.1 Minisyncoccota bacterium | reverse complement strand
AAAAAACCAGCATAATTTCCATTATAACCATCATTTATGATTATTCTGTTTAATTCTTTATTTTGAATAATTTCTAATCTATGTGGAATAAAATCTAATTTTTTTAATCCATCTTTCATTTCTTGCATACTTAAACTTAATTCATCAGCAATTTTAAAAGCAATAATTGCAAAATCAACAACATAACTAGCAATTAATTTAGTTTGAAATTCTTCATCGTTATAATTAAAAGTAATTCCTTTAAAATTATCTAAAATTTTAAAATTTTGAATTTCTTTTTTACCACATACTTTTACAATTTCAGTTTTTGTATTAATTTTATTATCTGCATATTTTTTTACATTTTCATCACAAATATTTAAAAAGATTTTTAATTTTGTTAAATTTGCTAATTCAAATTTTGCGGAAACAATATTTTCAAAAGAACCAAATCTATCTAAATGTGATTCTCCTATAGCTGTTGTAACAGAATAATCTGGAAAAATAAATTGACATAATTTTTTAATATCTCCTATTTTATAAGCTCCCATTTCTGATATTAAAATTTCTGAATTGGCTATTTCATCTTTTTTATTCACAATATATTGAGCAACTCCTATATCAGTATTTATATTTCCCGAAAAAGTAAAAATCTTATACTTTTCAGATAAAACAGAAATTAAAACATTTCTCATGCTAGTTTTTCCAAAACTTCCCGTAATCCCAATTGTTATTAAACCTCTTTCTTTATTCTGTAACACTATTTTTTTTGCTTGCTTTATAATTCTATTTTTTTGAAACAAAACTAATGGTGAAATTATAATATCTGAACAAATAACAATAAATGGTAAAATAATAAATAAAAATAACAAAAAAACAATTGTAATAATTAAATTACTTAACCAAAAAACCAAACCAGCAACCAAAAAAACAATCCCTGAAGTAATTAAAAAAAGTAAACTGGCACGAATAGTAAAATTTAATTTTCCCCTTTTACTTAATTTAAACCAATTTAAATTCCTGTAAACAAAAAACAAAAATCTTTTTTTATTGTAATTTTCTAATTGATAAATATAAATTAAATTTTTTAAAATCATTATTTTGTTATTTTATTAAAAATTTCTAAAAATTTCTTTTGATAAGGTTCTAAAAAAGTAAAGTGTTCCGCCTTTTCAATTATATGTAACTTTGCTCCAACTTTTTTTGAAATTTTTCTTGCACCATCCAAAGATGCCACCTTATCGCATTTTCCCCAAATAAAATCAGTTTTATATTTTTTTAAAATATTTGAATGTTTCTGGATATCTTCATTAATAATATTTTGAAATGTTTTTTTCTGAATATAATCTTCCAAAAGAATGTAATCATCAACCCCTATTATTTTATACCAAATTTTTCTAATTTTTTTATTTAAAATTTTTGGTAAAAAAGATATTGGAAATTTAAAAATTTTTGTTAAAAAATAAATACTTTTTTCTCTCGTGCCATAATCACGAACAAACGGCACCCCCAAACATATAATTTGTTTTACATTAAAATTATATTTATTTAACATCTTTACTAGTACCCTACCACCAAAAGAATGAACGACAAAAATTATTTTCTTTTGTTCTATATTGGGTATTTTTTGATTTAATATCTTTTTTGTAAATTCAACATAATCATTTAAAACCCAAATTTCCGATAAATTTTTCGGAAAATCAAAAGCAAAATAATTTTCTAAATTAGTAAAAATTGAAGAAAATAATTTGTAACTACTACCCCAACCATGCATAAAAACAAAAATATTCTCCTGTTCATTTAATTTTAAGCTATATTTAATTTTTTGCCCATCAATAACTACTTCTTTTTCCAATAAATCTTCCATGCTATAAGTATAGCAATTTTATGACAATATGTTAAACTTACGCTAGTTTTCGTATTAGATTAGTTGCATTTTTTGTAAAAAATCATTAAGAAAACGTTATTAAGTATAATTTACAAAAATGAACGACGATAATAGACGAGATGATAGACCAAAATTTCAAGGAGATTGGAAATGTTGTGATTGTGGCGCAGCCATAACAGAACTTCCATTTGAACCAAGAGATACGGAAAATCTAAGATGTTTTGAGTGTCACAAAAAAAATAGACCTCAAAGAAATGACAAACCTCAAAGACAAATGTATGACAACAACGGAGAAGGTTGGCAATGTAGTGAATGTGGTGGGAGAATTGACAAACTACCTTTTGACCCAAGAGACACTAGTACATTAAAATGTAGAGATTGTTTCCAAAAATAATTTTATAATTTAAATTATAAAAAATTGGAAAAAAATAAAAAATCCCCTTCGGGGATTTTTTATTTTCTAATTTTATTTTAATAATCTATCTTTTTCGTTTTTTAACCACTTAACGCCCAAATAAACAAAAGGAGTGTCTAATATGGCAAATACTATTTTAAATAAATAATATGGAATTGCTAAAGAAACAATAAAAGTTAATGTAAATTTTGGAGTTAAATGATAAAAAGCAATCATCATAAAAACAAAAGTGTCAATTAATTGAGATATCATTGTAGATAAATTATTCCTCAACCATAAAGCCTTACCTTTTGTTTTTTTCTTTAACCATTCGAAAGTTATTACATCGTGAATTTGTGCCAATGAAAATGCCATAATACTCGCGATTATCATTCTTAATGAACTCCCAAAAATCGTTTTATATTCTTCATTAAAACTATAGATAGTATGCGGTTCAAAATATACAAATAATCCTGTAAATAAAAACACAGTAATTAGTGAAATTACACCACCTATAATGAAATGTTTTACTACATGTTTTCCATAAACTTCTTCTACAATATCTGTAATTAAAAAAGTCAACGGAATTATGAAAATACCAACTGAAACTGAAACACCAAATAAACTAATAATTTTTCCACCGAGCAAATTTACTCCTACCAATAAAGCAATAAATAAAGCAAATAAAATTTGTAATCTTGAATTAATCATAATAGTAGATTAACACAACTACCTTAATATTAAAAGGTTTTAATAAACTTTTTAAACTCTCAATAAACTCTCAGCAAACTCTCAATAAACTCTCAACTTACTAAAAACAAACAAAACTTATTAAATTATTCAACACACCCCACTAACTCATTTGCTTTTGCCTTTGTTGTTTTGTACCATCTTCCGTTTGGTTCTGAAAGGTTCCATGGTTTTAAAATTTCTTCTGGATATTTAGCTTGAAAATCTTTTATAGCTTGTTTAGTAAACTTACCAAAAAAACCTGTTATATAATAATCATAAAATCCTTGCTCCTTTAAAAAAATTTGTATTTTTTCTATTTCTCCCCCTTCGTCTCCAAATTCGTAATATTTAGTAAAACATAAATATTGTTTTGTACTAGAATTTGATTTTTCTTCTAGCTCTGTTTTGGTTTGTTTTGGTGGTGTGGTTGTTTTTTCTTCTGATTCTTTAGTTTGATTATCTTGTGTTTTTGCTGGTTTTTCAACTGGTTTTTCAACTTGTTTTAAAACTTGCTTTACTTCATATACGCATAAAGATTGTTGATGCATTCCTCTTGATTCATAATTTAAAGCTTTTAAATCTTTACATACTTTACCGTACCCCACACTACTTGAAGATGATTTTCCAGACTTTCCCTCTGAAATATTTAAAACAGTAACAATAAAAGCTTCTTGATAAGTTCCACCGTTTCCATCATCTGTTTGAAGTCTAATTGCATAAGTATTATTTCCTGCTGTGTCTCCAAGGTCTGTTGGTGATTCGTAATCTGGAGTGAAAGCTAATTGTAAATTTGTTCCTGAAATTGTAAATTTAGCGTTGTCTTCGTTTCCTGTTCCTGAAACTAAAGTGTATGTGTGGGTGTCTCCTAAATCTGCGTCTATTGTTGTCAAAACTGAAACATTTGTTTCGCTAACTATATTTTCATTTACTAAATCAAAATCTGCACCATCTAATTTAATATCTGTTGGGTCAACGTTACAAACTGCATTAATTCCACCATCTGTAATTGTCCAATTATGTCCACCGACTGCGGTCATGTTATCGCGAGCAGTTACGGCACAATATTTACTACTACCACCATCAAAAATTACTCCGTTTTGTAAAACTTGAGCATTCCAACCATTTAAAAGGGCATCATAATTTGTAATTGATAAAGTTATAGAATCAAACATATCAACCATAGTTGTAACATTTGCTACATTCCATAAACTTATATCTTGATTGTAAGATATGGCACCACCAAACATAGAAGACATATTGGTTACATTAGATGTATCCCATAAACTTATATCTTGATTGAAAGATGAAGCATTATAAAACATACGATACATACTAGTTACATTAGATGTATCCCAAGAACTTATATTTTGATTGAAAAATGAAGCACCACCAAACATAGAAGACATGTTGGTTACATTAGATGTATTCCATGGACTTATATCTCGATTAAAAGATGAAATACTATTACTGTAAAACATAGAAGTCATATCGGTTACATTAGATGTGTCCCATGAACCTATATCTTGATTAAAAGCCTGCGCATGCCCAAACATATAAGACATATCGGTTACATTAGATGTGTTCCATGAACTTATATCTTGATTGAAAGCTTTAGCAACATTAAACATTTGCTTCATATTAGCAACACCAGATACATCCCACCCACTTATATCTTGGTTAAAAGATAAAGCACCACCAAACATATTAGACATATTAGTTACACTACTTGTATCCCAAGAACTTATGTTTTGGTTAAAAGCTCTAGCAGTGCCAAACATAGCACACATATTAGTTACATTAGATGTATCCCAAGAACTTATATCTTGATTAAAAACATACACATATCCAAACATCAAAGACATATTGATTACATTAGATGTATCCCAAGAACCTATGTCTTGATTGAAAGATGAAGCCCAGTAAAATATACGAGACATATCGGTTACATTAGATGTATTCCAAGAACCTATATCTTGATTAAAAGATGAAGCAATACCAAACATATTAGACATATTTGTTACATTAGATACATTCCATGAACTTATGTCTTGATTAAAAGCGGATGCATAATGAAACATATATGACATATTTGTTACATTAGATACATTCCATGAACTTATATCTTGATTGAAAGAAGATGCTCCATAAAACATACTTGTCATATTTGTTACATTAGATACATTCCATGAACCTATATCTTGATTGAAAACGGATGCATTATAAAACATATACGACATACTCGTCACATTTGAAACATCCCAACTGCCTATATTTTGATTAAAGGTGGTTGCATCCCTAAACATTCGTGACATATTAGTTACAGAAGAAAGATTTGGGTTATCTGTAGCGCTTACTACTAAATTTGCAGCTCCATAAAAAGCTTTTTCCATTGAACCCCAAACTCCAGTTCCCCACTGTTCTACAGAAAGAATTTTTTTATCATCTCCTGTGTTATTAAAATAAATATGAGGGAATGTTCCTTCAATTCTTATGGTATATGTTCCAGCAGAACCATAACTACAAGTATAACTTCCTGTTTGTCCTGTTGCTTCATCTACACCATCATTATCACAATCTATGTTGTAATTAAATGTACCTGTTCCTGCGGGAATGGTGAATTGTGTGTCTGTGGATGTTCCTGTGTTGTCTGTTTTTGCAGTAATTATGAAATCATCAGCACCAGCTGTATATCCTTTATTAAAATCAACAAAGAAAAAAATTAAAATTATAATAATAGCTAATAATAAAAAACTTTTTCGAAAAATTGTTTGCACATTATTCATTATAAGTAATATTTTAACATAAAAACATATCTAATTATAATTTTTAAAAGAGATCAATGTGTTATAATTGCAAAATGTTAGAAAAAATATTTACAGGAAAAATAAGAACAACAGGAAAAGGAATGGGGTATTTTAGATCACCAGAATTAAACGATTTTATAGAAATAAAACAAGAAAATTTAAATACTGCCCTAGATTTAGATGAAGTTGATGTTCAAATTACAGGAAAAGACAAATTTGATAATATAAACGGAAAAGTTTTAGCAATAAAACAAAGAAATAAAAATGTTTGGGTTGGAGTAATAAAAGAAATTTACAACGAAGAAAAAAAACAAAAGGAAAAAACTTTTGTTCCAGATAATTTTAGATTTTATCCTAAAACCGAAATAACTAATTTGGGTCAATTTAAAAATCTAAAAGATGATAAAAAAGTTTTAATAAAGTTAATAAAATGGAAAAATTATCGTGCTCCAGCACAAATTGAAATACAGCAAATTCTAGGAAAAATTGGAGAAAATGAAACAGAAATGAAAGCTGTTGTTTTAGACAAAGGACTTATAATGGGTTTTCCACCAGAAATTGAAAAAGCTGCTGAAAAATTAAAAGAAAAATCAGCAGAATTAATAGCAAAAGATAAACCCAATAGAAAAGACTTAACTCATTTAAATGTTTTTACCATAGACCCTGCAGATGCAAAAGATTTTGATGACGCTTTACATGTTCGTAAATTAGAAAATGGAAATACCGAAGTAGGAATACATATTGCAGACCCATCTTTTTTTATTGAAGTGGGAGGAATTATTGATAAAGAAGCTCAAAAAAGAGCAACTTCTATTTATCTTGT
>JAGLGQ010000072.1 GCA_023143935.1 Minisyncoccota bacterium | reverse complement strand
CTTTTTGAACTAGATAAAAATGCAAATATTGTTTCTGAGTGGTTTGGAAAAAGTATTATAATTTCAAAAAAAAGATTTAATTATTTAGAAGCTCAAGAAATTTTAAATGAAAATAAGGGAGATTTTTTGGAAGATTTAAAAATATTAGAAAATTTTACTAATATATTAGAAAAAAGAAGAATAGCTTCTGGATCAATAGAATTCTCTTCGATGGAGCCAAAATTTAAAATGGATAATAATATGTTTCCTTATGAAATATATATAAAACCAAGAGTAAGAACAATGGAAATAATTGAGGAATTTATGCTTTTAGCAAACAAACAGATATCTTTATTTGTTTCTTTAGACAAAAATGGCGAAGTCACAGAAAACCCATTTATATACAGAACTCATGGAGAACCTAAACAAGAAAAAATCACGGAAGTTATTTCTTTTTTAAAAAAATTAGATATTTTTCCAGATGTTAATGAAGATGGAAACTTGTCAGCAAAAGAAATTAATAATATTTTAAAAAAATTTAAAGGTCACCCAGAAGAAAGTATTTTATCATTATCAATTCTTCGTTCAATGCAAAAAGCAGAATACTCTTCTAATGCTACTGGACATTTTGGTTTAGCTTTTGATTATTATTCGCACTTTACTTCACCTATTCGTAGATATCCAGATATTATTGCTCATAGACTAGCTTTAAAATATTTAAACAAAGAGAATGTATCGCCACAAGAAAAAGCAATGGTGCAATCTCAAGCAGAACACTCATCAGAAATGGAACAAAAAGCAGTTATGGCAGAAAGAGAATCAATTTCTTTTAAATATACTCAATATTATTCTACCAAAGTAGGAGAAAAATTCTGTGGAATTATTACTAATGTAGCTAAATTTGGATTTTTTGTAGAAGAAAAAGACACTAGAGCTCAAGGAATGGTAAATGTTAGAAATATGGGAGGAGATTTTTTTGAGTATAATGATGATAAACAAACTCTTAAAGGAATTAAACATAACAAATTATATAAACTTGGTATGAAAGTAGAAACAAAAATCGTAAATGTAAATATTAATGAAAGAAAAATTGATTTATCAATAGATTAACTTAAAAGCAGGGTTTAATGAAAAAAGGTGCAAAGCGAAGCTTTGCACCTTTTCTCGTTAAATCTTGCTTTTATATCCAAAAAAATTAAGATGCGTTTGTGTAAACATCAGTCATGTCGTCGTTTTCTTCAAATAAAACTTTTTAAACTCTCACGAAACTCTCAGCAAACTCTCATTTTATTGAAAATTTTTTTTTATATTACAAAAATAATTAAATATATATTTTAATAGCTATTTTAATATCTATTTTAATAACTATTTTATTTTTATAAAAAAAACACATTCCATGGAATGTGCTATGGTAAGAATGACAAGCGTTTTTCAGGAGGTCCGACTAGTAGGATTTTGCGAAATCCCACAAATCGGACTTTGACGCGACGACGAGAAACGACCTTGATGATGATGCGGACGTTTTTCAAAAAATCCGACTTTACCCCTACACACAAATTCATTTTGCAAAATC
>JAGLGQ010000071.1 GCA_023143935.1 Minisyncoccota bacterium | reverse complement strand
TCGGTTCTACCTTAGATGATGCTGTTGGAGAAGCATACGACAAAACTGCTCGATTACTTGGACTTACTTACCCAGGAGGACCCGAAATATCCAAATTAGCAAAATCTTTTTCAAAAAAATCAACATCTTGTAAAATATCCCTACCTCGTCCAATGTTAAACAAACCTAATTTTGATTTTTCTTTTTCTGGATTAAAAACCGCAGTATTATATTTAGTAAAATCAAAAAAACGAATAACACAAAAATTTAAAGAAGAATTATCGGCGGAATTTGAAAATGCCGTTTCTGATGTTTTAATAAAAAAAACAAATTTAGCAATAAAAAAATATGAAATTAAATCATTAATTATTGGGGGTGGAGTATCGGCAAATAATAGATTACGGAATAACTTCAAAAAATTAGCCAAAAAAGAAAAAATCAAACTTTATTTACCTGATAAAAAATATACGGGAGATAATGGGTTAATGATTGGAATTTCTGGATATTTAAGATATAAATCAAAAAATTACCCCAAACGAATTACAAAAGTTAATGGAAACCTACTTCTACACTAATTTCATTTTCCTTACGAGCCTTGCTCGTAAAAAAATATTTATCTTTTAAACATTTAATATTCTAAAAATTCTATAAATTTTTTCTAAAAAACTTTGTTTTATGTTCTTCAAATCCAAGTTTTTTATACCATTTTTGAGCTTTTGGTTTACTGCTTGTTAAATCTACCCTACTAAAATTATTTTCTTTAGAAATTTTTACAATTTCTTTCCATAACATCGCACCCACCCCACAACCCCTATATTGTTCATCTACTATAACATCTTGAATATTACCAAATCTACCCAACGATTGAATATGTGGAATAAGTGTAGCCATACCCACTATCGGATTTCCCTCTTTTTTCATATCTCGCACATTAATTAAAAAACTTTTTTTCATAACCTCACGCCAATGCGAAATTTCTTGTATTATTTTTCGATTTTTTGCAAATGTACTTGTACTCAACTGCCCCAAAAGATTTAAAATTTGTGGTAAATCACTTTTTTTTACACCATTACAATAAACTTTAATTTTTAATCTTTTCATTTTATTTTTTATATTTATCAACAACAATAACTTTCATGTCAGGAAATTCTTTTTTTACATCCGCATTTTCCGTAAAACGCTTATTACAATTATCATTTACAAAAATAATTTCTTTGTCTTTATTTTTTCCATAAAATTTTCTTAAAAAATTAATTTTATTTTTAGTTTCAATCTCGACACTATCAAAATATTTCGGAATACCCGTTGCATATATTTTTTCTGTTTGATATTTAATATCACCATAACTTAATAATATTTTTTTTTCTTTAATTTTCTCCAAAATTTTAATCGTATCTTTAAATAAAAACTTTTTTGATTGACTTTTTATAAATTTAGATAATTCCTTGTGTCCCTTTCTATAATATTCCCACATTTGTTCCGAAAGCATATTCTCATGACCCTCCAATAACACAGACATCACCTTTTTTTGGTCTCTAGTATTAAAAAGTGTATGATCAAAATCAAAAATATAAATTTTTTCCCTTTTATCAATTTCCGAAATTATCTCAAATAATTTTTTACTATCATGCCTTAACAAAGAACGCTTAATTAAATCACCTTTTACTTTTTTTACTTTGTTTGATGATATAAGTTTTTTACCAATAAACTGGCATTTATAAAAATCTAATCCATCATTAAAACAAATCGGTTGTGAATTCTCCTCAGCATATGCCCGCAACACATCATTACTAATTTTTTTTTGCTTATCATAAATAACATAATCTATAAAATCATCTTCCCCTGATAATTTATAAAGGTCTTTTAAAAAATCAGTAACAGAAAAATTATTTGTATGCCCATCTTTTGTAGTTAAATTAGATATAAAATATTTATTAGCTTTTGATTTTTTTATTTCTTTTGCAAAACCCTCAACTAAAAAATTAGGAATAATAGAATTATAAAAATTCCCCGGAGCTACAATTATCTGATCTGCCTCCTTAATAGCTTTTTTAATTTTAGGATTTAATTTGGGATTATTTTTTAAATATATTTTTTTATAATTTAAAATATTTAAATTATCTATTTTTCCTTCCCCAACAATTTTTTTACCATTTTTAAATTCCACCACCAAATCCGCCTTTGATAAAGTAATTGGTAAAATTTTACCTTTAATATTTAAAATTTTAGATGCTTCTTCTATAGATTTTTCAAAAGACCCAGAAATACTTTCAATAGTTGATAAAAAAATATTTCCAAAAGTATGTCCCTTTAAAAAAGATTTATCATATCTATATGTAAACAATTTTCTTAAAACATCTTCTGTTTCAGATAATGCCACTAAACATTGTCTAACATCACCAGCTGGTAATACCCCCATCTGATCAATCAATATCCCTGTTGACCCACCAGAATCAGACATCGCCACAATGGCTGTAATATTTAAATCATCATGCTTTTTTAACTCTGATAAAAGCATAAAAGACCCCGTACCTCCTCCAATCGTAACTATATTTTTTTTCCTGTTTTTCATACTATAATTTTAACAAAAAAAAACAAAAATATTAACTTTTTTGTTTTTTTTTACCTTTACTTTTTTGCTTTTTTATTTCCTCCCCTATTTTTAATAATTCATACTTAATTTCCGAAATTCTTTTTTGCACTTCTGCATCTTTTTCTAATTCCGACAAAGAATTTAATTCATTCAATTTACTTTTTAATTCTTTTTTAATTTTCTCCATCTGAACCACAACATCTTTCTGGTCTAATAAAAATGCTTTTTTATTTACCGATTTTATTATATTTTTTTTAATAAAACCAATTTTTTTTGCATAAAATACCATAAAAAAAGATTCTATTAAAACTGACATCGCAACAAAATACAAAAACCAATCAACCTTAAAAAAACCAAAAAAATCTATCTCAGTACCTTTATAATTTAAAAAGAAAAAAACTCCCAAAATTACAAATATTTGAAAATCCATCAAAGCAATTTTATTCAACTGATTTTTGTAATAATATGCAAAAAATCTATAAGAAACAGCATACACTAAAATTGTAATTAATATTACATCAAAAGCTGGACTAATAATTTGAAAATTTAAATCTAACATTTACCCTATTTAGTAAAATTTTAATTTTTTGTATCACCAATATAATTCATATTATCTTTTTCAGATTTTAAAACATATACAAAAAACATAAAACACAAAAATAATTATAACAAAAAATTAAAATTTTACTAAATAAAATAAATTATCCTAACACATTATCCTTCAAAAAAAGATTACAAATCTCCTCTATCTCTTTCAAATTCTTTGCTTCCATTAATTGCACCCTTAATTCTTTGGCTCCATCAAAACCAGAAACATAAATTTTTAAAAATTTTTTTACTAAAGCAAAACTTTTAATCCATTTACCATCAACAAAAAACTCTTTTTCAAATAAATCTAAATGATGAAACATAATTGTTAATTTTTGAATTACTGAAAATGTATTAAAATCTTTCTCAAAAAAAAGTGCTGGATTTTGAAAAATTCCTCGCCCAATCATTACCCCATCAAAACCAGTTTGTTTAATTTTAAATTTTCCATCTTTTACACTTTCAATATCACCATTACCAATCAAAACTGTATTAGGAGAAATTTTTTCTTTTAACATACCTATTTCTTGCGCCAACTCCCAATGAGCCATTGCAACCGAAGCTTCTTTCATTGTTCTAAAATGTATAATTAAAGCATCTGGCTTTAAGGATAATAAAAATTTAATCCAATCTAAATCAATTTGATAAAAACCAATTCTAGTTTTAATAGATACAGGAATATTTCCTGAATGTTTTTTTGTAATTTCAAAAATTTCTTTTACTTTTTGCCAATTCTTTTTCTGAATTAAAGCCGAACCCGCATTTTGTTTTACAATTGCCTTTACTGGACAACCCGTATTTATATCAATACCAGCTGGATTTAATTTTTTAATAATTTTTACAGTTTTTTTAAACTTTTTTGGATTTGAACCAAAAATTTGAAAAATTAAATTATTATTTTTTATTTCATATTTTGTTTTTTTTAACATTAACAAAAGTCGTTCTCTACCCTCTTTTGAACAAATTCCATCTACCGAAACAAACTCTGTAAAAAAAACATCAGGAACACCCAATTCAGAAATAATTTGCCTAAACGGTTTATCTGTAATATCTAACATGGGAGCCAAAGCAAAAATCCCTTCAGGATTTTTGCTTTTCAATCTCTGCCAAATATTTTTCTTCAATTTAAAAGACTTAAAAAACATTCTTAATATTTTAACATATTTGATTATGTTATAATGTCACAAAATGACAAAAATCACCTTAAACAAACAACAAAAAAAAGCAAGCGATATTCTTTCTGGACCCGTTTTAATTTTAGCAGGGGCGGGAGCAGGAAAAACCATGACCTTAACCGCAAGAATTGTAAAACTCATTGAATCAGGAATTATGCCTCAAAATATTTTAGCAATTACCTTTACCAATAAAGCAGCTGGTGAAATGCGCGATAGAGTATTATCGGCAATTTCTAAAAACTCTAAAATAAATTTTCCAACCCTAGAAATTGGCATGATACCTTTTGTTTCCACTTTTCACTCTCTGGGAGTTTTTATAATTCGTGACAATTACCAAAAATTAGATGTCTCCAAATATTTTTCAATATATGATAGAAATGATACCAAAAAAGCATTAAAAGAAGCACTACAAAAATTAGACTTTGACCCAAAAGAATGGGATATAAAAAATTTAATCTCTATAATTTCTAAAAACAAAGGGAATTTTATAGACAATGAAATATTTTATAAAAATAGTGAAAATAATTTTTATACCAAAAATGTAGCAAAAATTTGGAATAAATACGAAGAAATAAAAAAAGAAGATAAATCTTTAGATTTTGATGACTTACTATTAAAAACGGCACAACTTTTAAATAATGATGAAAATATTAAAAACCATTATTTAAAAAAATGGTCACATATTCACATTGATGAATATCAAGATACAAATAATGTACAAAATAAAATAATTGAACTTTTAATAAACCCAGAAACAAAAAATGTATTTGCCGTGGGCGATGACGATCAATCTGTTTATGGGTGGCGCGGTTCAAATATAAAAAATATTTTAGAATTTGAAAATAAACACAAAGCCAATAAAATTTTTATGGAACAAAACTATCGTTCTACAAAAAATATAATCGAAGCTTCTAATTCTGTTATTGAAAAAAATTCTGAAAGATATCCTAAAAAACTTTTTACAAAATCACCTGCTGGTGAAAAAATTTTTCTTTATTCTGCATTTTCAGAAAAAGAAGAAGCTAGATACATTGCCGACCAAATTAAAGAAAGATTAAAAAAAAATATTACAGAAAATGATATTGCTATATTATATAGAGCTAATTTTCAATCACGAATTTTAGAAGAAGCCATGCTTCGTGAAAATATTCCTTATCAAGTTTTAGGTACAAAATTTTTTGATAGAACTGAAGTAAAAGATATTATGTCTTATATAAAAGCATCTGTTAATCCGAAGTCTTTAATTGATTTAAAAAGAATTATAAACTCACCCAAAAGAGGTATCGGAAAAACTTCAGTATTAAAAATTTTTTCAGGAGATACAGAAAACCTAACGGCTAAGGCAAAAATTTCCTACAACGAACTTACACAAATATTACAAAAAATACAAAAATTTTCAAAAGAAAATACTACTTCTGAACTTATAAAATTTACGATTAATGAATCTGGTTTTGAAAAAATATTTTTAGCCCAAAAAACAGAAGAAGCAAACGAAAGATTAGCTAATATGTACGAATTAGCTTTATTTGCAGAAAAATATGACCACCTAAAACCCGAAGACGGACTCTTAAAACTTTTAGAAGATGTAGCTTTAATTTCTGATACCGATAGCAAAAAAGATAACAAAAAAAATCCGATGGTAAAACTTATGACTATTCATTCATCAAAAGGACTTGAATTTGACACAATATTCTTAACAGGGGCGGAAGAAGCATTTTTTTCTCCAATTGAAAACGGCGATAAAAAAAAAGAAAAAGAAAAATTAGAAGAAGAACGACGACTTTTTTATGTAGCCATGACTCGTGCCAAAACAATACTTTTTATATCTTGGGCAAACATGCGAACAATTTACGGAAAAACAGAACAAAATATTATTTGTCCTTTTGTTTTAGATATCCCACAAAATTTACTTGAAGAAAAATCCACTTTCGCAAATTTTAAAGAAGAAAATGATGGAACTGAATATTTAGAATGGTAATTAAAAAAAATAATTAAATATACATTTAAATGTATATTTAATTATTTAATTTTCAATAACCTTTTTTTCAACAAATTGAACTTGTTTAAAAAAGCACATTCCATAAAATATGCTATAAAAAATATATTATTCTTTAATAAATTTAATCATTGCCCTTCCATACACCTCATCATCATGTATTATCATATGATTACCTTTCGAAAATTTTATGCCAAAATATCCAAAACCTTTTGCTTTTATTCCTTTTACAACTTCGGGAGATATTCTACCACTACGAATAACTCCGTAACCGTCAAAATTTCCTTCAATTTCAAAAAAATTTACCATCCACCGCTTTTCTTGCACATCAACTCCTTCAAGCAATCCTTTTTTTAATATTCTTCCTTCTTCAAAATTATCATTACCTCCTTCCTCGGGCACAGGAAATATTTCCAACTCTCTTAATTGTTCTGTAGCTCCCACATTAAACAACTCTTCATTTATTTTAAAAAGACTTTTGACCCATTGCCCCTGTAATTTACTACATATTTTAAAACCTTCCCAAAATAAATCATGAGAATCCTCTCTTATATCATTATCATTATCATTTAATCCATCAGGTAATACCACTCTATCAAACGCAGGAACCATTAATTTATCAGATTTTTCCTTTTTTATCTTTCCTCTTTTTTGCCCTATTATTTCCCCCGTAAATGTTTTTCTAAACTCCTCAGATCGCGCATTAAATACTTCCCAAAAATCTTTCACCCCCTGATCCAACATTTTAAAACCCTGTTTATGTGTATTGCGTGCATTTTGAAGAAATCTTTCGTGCGTCATAATAATATCATCAATTAATTCTAATCTAATTATTCTACTATAACTCTAATTACATGTCAAATACATCAAATCAAAGTAAATAAATATGCAGACACAAAAGGGATGGCGATATTATCAAAACCAAAAATTATAAAAAATTCAACTACAGTAATCATAAAAGAAAAAAGAAAAACCTTAACAAAAAAAATATCTCCTTTTAATAACGAACCCGCAAAAAAAATACCAAATGTAATTATAAAACAAGAAAAAGAACCCAAATAAGTTTTTTCACTAATATTTGAAATTATTTTTTTACTTTGAAAAAGTTTTCCTACCATTGATGCAAAAGAATCGGAAAAAGCCAAAACTAAAAATCCTACTGAAAAAGCCATCGGATACTGTGGCAAAAAATACCATGCCGAAATCCCCAAAGATATAGGAGTTAAAAATACCCCAACACTAAATCTTTCTATATCAAAAATAGCAGAAAATACTTTCACAAACTTATTCAAAATCACCCCCAAAGTTAACATAAAAGCTAAAAAAATAATTTCCTCTTTATTTAAAAAATACGGCAAAACAGCAAAAATAATTCCAATAAAAATATGTGGTATTTTTCTCAAAAATTCCTTATTTATTCCAGAAAATTTTAATTTCAAAAACTCACTAAAAAACAAAAATATTCCCACCAAAAAAATAAAAAATATAATATTCAAAAAATTCATAATTAAAATCTTATAAACATTATAACAAATAAGAAATATTACTAAAATTAATGTTCTAACAATCTTTCAAGTAACCCTTTCTCCTCAAGTTTTTTAAAAAAAGCAGATGACACCAAAGAAACAGGATTAAGATTTTCCCCAGCATATCCATTTTCAGCTAAAAACACAAAAGCATATTTTGGTTTATCATATGGAAAAAATCCCATTACCCAAGAATTTACTCTACTTCTATTCTTTCCCCTTTCAGCAGTACCAGATTTGGAAGCAATTTTTACAAATGGTAAATTCAAAGACATTGTAGTCCCCGAAAGAGCAGTTTCTCTCATGGCTTGTTTAACCACCTCATAATCTTTTTTATCAAAATCTAATTTTCTTCTTACATCCTTTTCAGAATCTTTTAAAATTTTAGGTCTTAACACTTCCCCCTCATTAGCAATAGCCGAAACCGCAACCGCTATTTGAAGTGGCGTAGCAACAAAACCAAACTGTCCGATAGAAGCATAGTAAGTATTACCAATATTCCAATTCGTACCAAAAACTCTTTTTTTCCATTCTATCGATGGAACTATTCCATCTTTCTCTATCATATATTCCACTTCTGTTTGTTCCCCAAAACCAAAATCTGTAAAATTTTCATATAATCTATTTATACCCAACCCCTTTCTATTCTCAAATCCACCACCTAAAATATAAAAATAAATATTAGAAGAAACAGCAATAGCTTTTTTCATATCCACTATTCCATTATTACGAAAATCATAAAAAATTGATGGTTTATCAGGATGGTATGGATTTGGTAAAATTAATTTTCCATTAGTATAAATTTTTTCATATGGAGAAATAATTTTTTCTTTTAAAGCTTTTAAAGCAATAAACGGTTTCACAACTGAACCGGGAGCAAACTCCCCCAAAGTAACTCTATTTAAAAAAGGTTTTTTTTCATCAAATATATATTCTTTTATTTTTTTTTTATCTCTACCATCTGTTAAAATATTAGAATCATACTCTGGCAAAGAAACCAATGATATTATTTCTCCATTTTCAACTGACATCAAAACTCCAGAAGCTCCATCAAAATTTTTTTCATTTATAAAATCATTTAAAAGCTCTGCCATTTCTTTTTGAATATCCGCATCAATAGAAAGTGCTACATTCTCACCAGCTTGAGATAATTGAATAACATTTTCTGAAATTACTTCGCCAGTAGCACTTGTCTCCAAAATTCTTTTTCCCAAAACACCATTTAATTTATCATTAAAATATTTTTCCACTCCAGCCTTACCCTTATATTCCTTTTCAAAAAAATTATTAGATTTATCTTTTTGAGGATATGACAAAAAACCAAGTATGTGAGAAAATCCCACATCCTCAATATATCTTCTTTTTGCAAATCTATCATTTATATTTCTTTCATTCCATATTAATTCCTTTCCATTCCTGTCTGAAACCACACCCCTTTCTGAAAACAAAATAGCTGTTTTTATAAAATTACCCTGTGCTTTTTTAAAATATTCTTCACCATTAATAATTTGCATATTAAATGTTTTTATTAAAAAAACAAATGAAATTATTAAAAAAACAACAAATATACCAATAAAATTTTTTTTACTCAAAGGTTGCTCCAAAACTCCCTCAAATTTATCAGAATCAAACTCTGGTAAATTTTTAGAATCCAAAAACGCGATACTAGCATCTAAATCTAATTTTTTTCTAAACCTTTTTTTTTTAAATAATCCAAACATCTATTTAGCAATTATATCACTCTTTAAAAAAAGTTTAAAAAAGAAAAATATGATAAATTAAAAAATAAAACTATTAAAAAAGCTAAAATTATAAAAGGACCAAAGGGTACTTCTGATTTCATGGAAATTTTTTTCTTAAAAAATACAAGTGGTAACGAATATATCGCCCCAACCCAAAAAGAAGCAAAAACAAAAAATAAATTTTGCCAATAATCAACCATAAAAAAAGAAAGCACTAAAATTAATTTCCAATCAGCAAAACCAATAGCACGACCTTTTGATAAAAACCATAAAGCAAAAAAAGGAAATGCAAAAAACACAGAACGCACTAAATCTGGAAAAAATTCTACAAACTGAAAAGAAAAAGTTTGAAAATTAAAAATAGAATAAAAAACAGCAAGAAAAAATAATGGAAAAATTACAATATTAGGAATAACTTTATGTTTAAAATCAAAAAGAAAAATAACAATTAATCCAACTAAAATTAAAGTCCAATAAAAAAATTCTGTAATCATAAAACCATTAACAATTAAAAAATATTTTTGAAATAAAAAATAAAATAAACCAGCAAAAACAAGTCCAGAAAAAATTTCAACAAAAAAATATCTAAAAGAAATTTTATTAGAACAACCAGAACACTTTGCTCTTAAAAAAATAAAAGATAAAATGGGTACTAATTCAAAAAATTCTAATTTTTTTTTACATTTTGGACAAATAGACCTCCTGTTTATTCTAGACCAAAAACTTTTTTTAGTTTTTTGAGAAAATACATTCGGTTCAAGCTCAATCGCAAGAACATTCACAAAAGAACCAATAATTGTCCCAAACGAAAAACTAAATATAAGATATAAAACTAAAAACTCTATCATTAAAAGAATTATAACATATAAAAAACACCATATTTTTTAAAAAACATGATGTTTTTTAATTGTTTATTGATTAATAACTCAATTATTTATTTGTTTCTCGTCTTTGTACCTTCTTCTCAACTTTTGACTCTTTAATTTTTTCTTTATCTTTCGTTTCTATCTTTTTATTTGTTGCTTTCTTTGAATCATCATTAGATTTTTTATCATTAGCATCAGTTACAAGACTTTTTTTATTCTTAACATTAAAAACTTGTTTTCCTTTATAGAAACCACACTCTAAACATACCCTATGTCTTTCATGATAACCTCCACAATTAGAACAAATTGATAAACGGGGCATAACAATTCCGTGATGCCCTCTTCGGTTTCCTGTATGTCCCTTTGTTACTCTCATTCTACTACTCATATAACATGGTATTATATTACATTTCTCAAAAAAATCAAGATTACTAAAAATTTAAATTAAAAAATATAAAAAAAATATAAATTTAAAAAACGACGCAAAAAATTGCGATAGCAATTTTTTGCGTCGTTATTAAATAGCTATTTTAATAGCTATTTAAATAGCTATTTAAATATACATTTTTTAACCCCCCAAAATAGTGTCCCCTATAGAGTACTCTATAGGGGACACTATAAAAAATCCCACTTTTACCCAACTCAACACCTTTTCATCCTCATCGTCGTCGAGGTCGCGTCGTTGAGGTCCGATTTGTAGGATTTCGCAAAATCCTACTAGTCGGACCTCTTGAAAAACGTGTCGTGGTCGTCCATCGCGTTAAGGTCCGACTTTAGAAAATTTGATTGTTAATTAA
>JAGLGQ010000070.1 GCA_023143935.1 Minisyncoccota bacterium | reverse complement strand
ACCTCCCTTAAATTTTTTTCTAAATCTAAATATTTAAAATTTATACTAATACAATTTTTTAATAACCCCTTTTTAACAATATCAGACCATTCTATAAAAATAATATTATCTCTATTCTCTACCTGCTCATAAAAACCAATATTTTTCAAACCCTCTTCGTTTTTTAAACGATATGCGTCTATATGCACTAATTTTTTTTGAATTAAATACTCATTTTTATGAATATTATAAATTTTAGAAATTATAAATGTAGGAGAAATAACTTTTTCCTTTATGTTTAATAAATTTGCTACCAATTGAGTAAATGTAGTTTTTCCACTACCCAAATCCCCATTCAAACAAACCACCAAAGCTTTTTCACTTTTAATTATTGAAATTTTTTGCAAAAAAATTTTAGCAAACTCTTCCAAATCGTTTAAATCATTAATTTTATATTTCATTTTTTGTAATTTCTAAAATTTCCGCATTATTATAAACTTCTTCTAATAAAGATACATCTAATTTTTCTTCTTGTCCCTTTGTAAACGACAATATAGCCTTTGTTTCTGGAGAATCTGGAACAAACAAAGAACAAGCATCTTCATGTGGAAGTTGAGAAATTTCCAAAGTACCTATTTTTCTAGCTATTTCTATTATTTCTATTTTATCAAAACCAATCAACGGTCTTAAAATAATATTTTCTGAAGCTTCCGAAACAACAGACAAATTTTCCAATGTTTGAGAAGCAACCTGCCCAAGTGAATCACCAGTTACAAAAGCTTTTATTCCCTCTTTTTTTGCTACTTTTTGACCAATTTTCATAAAAGCCCTTCTTTGTAAAACTATAGCTAATTTTCTCTCTGTATTTTCTACTATATCTTGCTGTACTGGAATTATAGGAATTAAATAAAGCTTAATATTTTTTTGATATTTTGTTAAAACTTGAACCAAATCCTTTACTTTCTCTATACTTTTTCTATCTGTTTTAGGAAAAGAATGAAAATGCACGGCAATAATCTCAAGCCCTCTTTTTTGAGCCAAAAATCCAGCCACAGGTGAATCTATCCCACCAGAAAAAAACACCACAGCTTTTCCCATTGAGCCAACTGGAAAACCCCCTATTGCTCTTTGCTTTTTTGTATAAATAAAAGAAATATCCTTTTTAATTTTTATATTTATTTTTAAATCTGGATTATTTAAATTAACGGAAACATCAACCCCCTCTTTCTCTAAAATTTCCCAAACCGCAGAACCAACTTTTATATTAGCTTCCTTGGACCCAAAATCAGCCTCCTTATCTATTCTTGCAGAAGAAACTGCAAATGTTTTTATTTGAGAATTTTTTTTATATTCTTCTTTTGTTAAATCAGAAGCTAATTTTTTTAAATCTTCTAAATTTGATTTAGTAAAATAAGCACGATAAAAAGACACAAAACCCGAAGTGTTTTTTATAATTTCCTCAATTTCTAAAATCTCTTCTTCTTTTAAATCAGAACCTAATTTAATATAAAAAGACCCTCCTGCTTTTTTTTCAAATTTTACTTTTAACAAAAAACTTCCCAAATTCATTTCTAAATTTTTCAAAAGCTTTTTTTCAAAAAAAGAAATATTTTTTCCTTTTAAAAAAATCTCACCAAAATTAGCCACTATATAAACATTTTCCATACAAAATATAATTAAATTGCCACAGTTGCTAACGCAACTCCCAAAATCGCCATAATAATTGAAATAATCAAATATCTAAAAACTATTTGACTTGTAGACCAACCAAGAATTTCAAAATGATGATGAAGTGGCGCCGCCCTAAAAACTCTTTTTTTAAAAACAACTATAGAAAATCTTTGAATAACAGTTACACATAAATTTATAAATAACATAAACGCAATAATCGGAAGTAAAAATACAGTATCCGTCATAAACGCAATAATGGGCAAAGTAAACGATAACGCACTATAACCAATTTCACTCATATAAAATCTTGCTGGAGAAACATTAAACCATAAAAATGCCAATATTCCTCCTGTAACCACAAAACAAAATGCAGAAATATTTAACAACTCCTGAGAATATGCTATAAATCCCATAGTCGTAAATATTGTAGCCATAATTCCACCAGCCAAACCATCTAATCCATCTATATTTGAAGTAGCAAAAGATGCCAAAAACACCATCATAAAAAAAGGAATAAATAACCAACCAAATTCAAAATATCCATAAAAAGGAATCATCACTTGAGAATACCCAAGTTTTGAATAAAACCACCAACCAACAAATAAAGAAAACAGAATTACTAAAATAATTCTCAATTGCCACGGAAACCCATGATGTCTTCCTATCTTAATATTTTTATTAGTCATTATGTCATCAACAAAACCAAGCAACGCACCAGCCAAAAACGAACCTAAAACCAACCAAGTTTGAGACCTAGATAAAAAATCTATTCTTCCTGACGGATTACCAAAAATACCAAAAGAAACAGCCCAAAATAAAACAGTAGTCGCAACAACAGAGAATACTATAACAAGCCCACCCATACGCGGAGTATTAACTGTATTTTCTTTATTAATAACTTTTAAAATCTCATTTCTTTCATCTGGTATAGTAAGTTTTTCCCTTATATTTTTATTTTTTGGCCAAACTTTATATTTATATAAATAAGCTAAAATAACTGGAGCAGAAAAAAGCCCAAATAAAAACGAAACTAACCACGGTATCAAAATTTTAATTATATCTAATTCAATCATAATAAAAGACATTATAACAAAAAAACAAACATTTACTTGTTTCCATTAACCCCCCACTCAATTATTAATCAGCAACTCCATTACACTACAATATTTCGTCCGCGTCGTTGAAATTCGATTTTCGTCCGCGTCGTGAGGTCCGATTTGTGCCCCCACACACAAATTCATTTTGCAAAATCAAAGATTTTGCGGTAAAAAATTTTAATTTTTTATGAAATGAATTTGTGTGTGGAGGTAAAAGTCGGACCTCTTGAAAAACATTTGTCGTTGTTCGCGTCGAGGTCCGATTTCAGAAAATTTGATTGTTAATTAAAAATACGAAGTATTTTTAAATTAACTCAAATTTTTAGAGAAATAATGAACGAAGTGAAATATATTTCTCTTATGCGCCAGTTTTTTAATGAACGAAGTGAATATAAAAAACAAGTACTCTTGGGGTGCGGAGTGAGACGATAGTTAGAGAAATAATGAACGAAGTGAAATATATTTCTCTTATGCGGAGCTGTTCAAAAAAACAGAAGCTTGCTTCATTTTTTTACAGCGATAGTTAAGTCAGACCTCTTGAAAAACGTCCATCGTACACCATTAAACCAACAAAAAACCGAATCTTTTAAATTCAGTCTATAATTTAAAAATTAATCTTTTTTTATTTCTTCATCTTTCACAACTTCCTCTTCCTTTCCAACAACCTCCTCCTCACCTTTAGGTTCCTCAACAGAAACCTCCTCTTTTTTCTCTTCCTTTTTTTGCGCCTCCTCTTCCACTTTTTTAGCTTCATTTGTTATTCTCAATTCTTCAGCTATCCCAGATAAACTTGATAAAGCAACTTGTTTTGCTTTTCTCATCTGTCTTCTAATTTCTCTGTTTACTTTTTCTCTAATAAAATAAAGTTTTGATCTTCTAACATTACCCTTTTTAGTTATTTCAATTTTATCTATAATCGGAGAAAAAACTGGAAAAATTCTTTCCACTCCAACTCCAGAAGAAACTTTTCTAACAGTCATTGTAGCACCAGATTCATTTCCATGTTTTCTAGACAAAACCAATCCCTCAAAAGCTTGCAATCTAATTCTTTCTTTTCCTTTGGCGTTTTTTTCCTTAATTTTTACCCATACTTTTACAGTATCCCCAGATTTTATATTCAAATCTTTTCTATCCTGTACATTTACAGAAGAAAAATCTTTGTCTGGAGTATTTATAATATTTTTTTTCATAGTTCTTTCAATAATTTAGTGTTTAAAAATTTAAACAAGTGAGAAAATTCTACCACAAAAACAATCAATTTGCAATTCTCTAAAAACCTTAAAATTTTTTACTCCAAAAACCAAAATTTAAAAATTTCCTATATTTTCCAATTTCTATTCGCTTAATTGAAAACGCCAAACCATAACTATTAAAAATCTCTTTTGCAAATAATTCACTCAAATTTCTCATATAAGTTCCCGACGAACAAATTACTTTTATCTTAATAATATTAAATTTTTGCTCATCAGAAATAACAGAAAACACTTGCTCCCAATTTTTTAAAATCTCTTCTTTCCTAAAATCATTATTGTTTTTACCCCCCTCTTTCACTAACTCTAATTTTTTATATATTTCTTTTTCCAAATTTTCTTTACTTAAAATCCTTTCTCTTAAATACTCAATTTCATAAATTTCAATTTCTTTTTCTGGAATTTCAATTTCAGAAAGACGATTTTCTTTTGCCCATAAAAATAATGGTTTTCCTTTTACTGTTTTTGACGAAAAAACTGGATACTTCATTTTTCTTTTTCCTATAAAATCCCCCAACTTTTTTTGAATTTCATCTAAATTATACTCTTGATTAAAATCCGCCTTAACCATACCCAAAATATCCTGTGAATCAGATTTAAACCCCAATAATATTTCAAATTCATATTCTTTATCTAAAATTAAATACTTTTTTCTTTTTTTACAAACTTCATCAGCAAGCACTAAAAGTTTACCCTCAGCCATTGGATCTAACCTACCCACATAAGTTAATTTTTTATTTCTATAATCTTCATTTTGTTTTTTAAAATTTTCTAAAACATCAAGAGGTGTTTGTCCCACTTTTTTATTAATTACAAAAATATTTTTATTTTTCCTCAATAATTTCATCTTCTACATGTAAAATCTCAACCTGATTTAATAAATAAGGATTAACAATAGTTTGAAATACTAAAATTTCATTTGTATTTTGTGATTTAAAATCATTATCAACTTTTTTTCCAATTAAA
>JAGLGQ010000007.1 GCA_023143935.1 Minisyncoccota bacterium | reverse complement strand
CAAATGGTGGGTATGTAGCTTTTCCTGTTTTGGTTTCGGCGCGAATTTTAAGAATACCTGTAATTATTCATGTTTCTGATACTGTACCATCTCGTGTTTTGTTGTTTGCTTCAAAATTTGCAAAAAAAATATCTATTGCTTTTCCCGAAGCGGCGAAGTTTTTTCCAAAAAATAAAGAAAAAATAGCTCATTTGGGAAATCCAGTTAGAGATGAAATAAAATTTAAACAAACAGAGGGAGCTCATCAATATTTTGATTTAGATCCCACAAGAAAGACTATTTTAGTTTTAGGTGGTTCACAGGGTAGTCAGATCATAAATGAAACTATTTTGGGGGCTTTACCTAAACTTATAAAAAATTATCAAATTATTCATCAGACAGGAAAAAATAATTATGATAATGTTTTTGCTACTGCAGGAGTGGAGCTTATAGATAATCCATTTAAAAAAAGATATAGGGTTTATTCTTATTTAGATAATTTACAAATGAAAATGGCGGCTGGAACTGCTGATTTGATTATTTCTAGAGCTGGGGCGGGGTCTATAGCTGAAATTTCTAATTGGAATGTGCCATCTATATTAGTTCCATTAACAAAAGTTATTTCAAGAGATCAAGAATCAAATTCTTTTTCTTATGCAAGAAGTGGTGCTGCTGTGGTAATAAGACAAAAAAATTTATCCCCAAACATTTTAATTCATGAAATTAATAGAATATTTGAAACTTCTGGTTTAATTGAAAAAATGAGTGAGTCGGCCAAAAAATATTTTATTCCAGATTCTGATAAAAAGATTGCTCATGAAATTTTAAAAATTTTAATTAGTCATCAAAAATAGTATGGGGAATGTAAAAAAATTTCAAAAAGTGAAAGAAGATTTTGTGTGTGAAAATTGTGGTTTTTTAAATATTGGTGATGGTTTTACTAATCATTGTTCTCAGTGTTTTTTTTCAAAACATGTAGATATTTTTCCCGGAGATAGGTTGGAAGATTGTGGGGGGTTAATGGAACCTATTGATATTGAATCTTCAAAGGGTGGAAGATATATTATAATTCATAAATGTCAAAAGTGTGGAGAAATTTCTAGAGATAAATATAGGGAGGGAAAGGATAATTTTAATAATTTTTTAGAACTTGTTGAAAAAATTAATAAGAGAAAATTAAATGAGTAGCTTTAAATATAAAGTTGGGATAGATGAAGTCGGGAGGGGTCCTGTTGCTGGACCCGTGGCGGTTTGTGCAACTTTTATTGAGGTTCGAAATGAAGATTATTTAAAAAGTGAGTTGTGTGGAATGAGAGATTCAAAAAAAATTTCCGAAAAGAAAAGAGTAGTTTTTTTTGAGAAAATAAAAAATTTGAAAAATTGTAATATGATTTTTTCTTCAGTAGTATTTGTTTCTGCAAAAGATATAGATATGATTGGTATAGTTTTATCAATTCAAAAAGCTTTAGATATGGCTTTGGAAAATATTTTTAAAAATGAGAAGTTAAAAAAAATTAATAAAAAAGAAGTGGAGGTTTTGCTTGATGGGGGATTAAAATGTTCAAATGAATTTTTAAATCAGAAGACTATTATAAAAGGAGATGATAAAGAATTTGTTATTTCGGTAGCTTCTGTAACAGCAAAAGTTATGAGGGATAAAAAAATGATAGAGTATGGAAATAAATTTCCTGAGTATTTATTTGAGAAACATAAGGGGTATGGTACAAAAGCTCATATGGAAGCGGTTAAAAAATATGGTCTTTTAAATATTCATCGTAAAACTTTTTTGAGAAGATTTTTGTAATTTTAGGAAAAAGATTTGTGGTACAATGGAAAGTGTGGGGGAGAAATTAAAAAAAAGAAATAGCTATTTAAATAGCTATTAAAATAGCTATTAAAAAATATCATGAGAAGAAAACTTCAAAATCGTAATATTCGTAAAATTTTTAAACGAGGGGCTAGTTATTCTGTTACTTTACCGATTGAATTAGTAAAAGAATTAAAATGGAGAGAAAAACAAAAAGTGGTTGTTAAAAAACGAGGTGATGGGTTGGTAATCGTTGATTGGGAAGAATAATTTGTGGTGTAAAATAAGGTGGTGTGGTGGTGTGGGCGATTTTGCAAAGCAAAATCGCTCTTTTTTGTGGTTTTAAAAATTAATAATTATAAAATAATTATAAAAATATTTGCGTTTGGGTGATTTTTTTGTACAATGATTAAATTATGATTAAAATTTTTGGACATAAGTCACCAGATACAGATGCGACTGGAAGTGCGATTTTGTGGGCATGGTATTTAAATAATCATACTTCTCATAAAGCAATTCCGTATATATTAGGACAATTAAACAAAGAAACATCTTTTGTTTTAGATAGGTGGAATATTGCAGAGCCAGAATTATTAGATGAGTTAAATGAATCAGATGAGGTTATTATTGTAGATACAAATAATGCCAAGGAATTACCCTCTAATATTTTAGATACAAATATTTTAAGGATTATAGATCATCATATGTTGGCAGGTAATCTTTCTACTCGTAAAGTTATAGATATAACAGTTAGACCTGTGGCATGTACAGCGACAATTATTTATGATTTAGTTGGGGATAAAATTAATTCTTTTCCAGATAAAATGTTGGGATTAATGTTATCTTGTATTCTTTCGGACACATTAGCTTTTCGTTCTCCGACAACAACTCCACACGATAAAGATGTGGCAGAAAAGATTGCTAAAAAATTAAGGGTTGAGATAAAAGAATATTCTAACGAAATGTTTGTTGCTAAATCTGATGTGTCAAGTTTTTCTGATAGTAGGATTGTACTTTTGGACAGTAAAAAAATTGATTTGGGCGATAAGAGTGTTCGTATTTCTGTTGTAGAGACTACTACTCCAGAAACTATTTTAGAAAGAAAAGAAGGTATTTTAAAAGCCATAGAGGAAATAAAGGTAGAAGAAAATCTTGATGAAATTTTATTTTTTATTATAGATATTTTTAAAGAAGAATCAATAGTTTTTATTCAAAATGATTTTGTAAAAGGTATGATAGAGGAGTCATTTTCTGTTTCTGTTGATATGGATACAGAAGTTTTACCCGGGGTAACATCAAGAAAAAAAACAATTGTTCCGTATTTAAAATTACCCCAAAATTAAAAAGAAAGTATTTGGTATTGTCAATGGGGCATAAGGATAATATTTTTTGTTGTTTTTTCTTTTTTAATTGTTAAAATGATAAGTAAATGGTTGCAATAAATAAAAATAGCGCTAATAGAACAGCTGTATCATCTCAAGATTTTGTTCCGATTTCAGAAATGAAAGATGGGATTGCTGTTTTAGATGACGGTACTTTAGTTTCAATTTCTTTGGTGACATCAGTAAATATTTCATTAAAGTCTTTTGAGGAACAGGCTATGACTATTTCTGCTTTTAAAAATTTTTTAAATATTTTAGAGTTTCCAGTACAAATTTCTATTCAGTCTAGAAAGTTAGATGTTGAGCCGTATTTAGAAACTTTAGAAAAACAATTAAAAAATCAAACTCATGAGGTAATAAAACTTCAAACCATAGAGTACATTGCTTTTATAAAGAATTTTACTGATGTTATAAATATTATGGATAAACAATTTTTTTTAGTTGTTTCATATCAACCAGCTATGGTGGATATTTCAAAAGGCGGGTTGATGTCTGTTTTTTCTAAAAAAAGTAGAAGTAATGATGATGAAAAAATGATTTTTGATGAAGCAAGAACTCAACTTGAACAAAGGGTGGGATTGTTATCTTCTGGGCTATCTAGAACGGGAGTGAAAATTAAAAAACTTGATACAGAAGCCGTTTTGGAAGTTTTTTATAATATTTTTAATCCAGACCAGGGAGATTTGCAAGGGATGGTATTAGATAATCAAAATAATATATAATATAAATATGGGATTACTAGATATTTTTAAAAAAAATAAACAGAGAGAGGAAAATTATAATATTTCTCCTGTTTTGCCAGAATCTATTCGTCAGTCTGCTGTTTTAGATTTGAAAGATATAATTGCACCTTCTGCTTTGGATATTAAACCTAAATATATAGATTTAGGTGAAAAAATGTCTAAAACATTTTTTATAATTTCTTATCCAAAATTTATATCTGACGGTTGGTTTTCGGGAGTTATCAATTTAGATAAAGAATTTGATGTTTCCATTTTTATTAATCCAATAGATACTGAATTTGCTTTAAGAAAGCTTCAAAAAAAAATTGCTGAAGTTCAATCCCAAATTATTATAAGGGAAAATAAAGGAATGGTGAGAGACCCTTCTTTGGATTCTGCTTATCAAAATATTGAAGAGTTGAGAGATAAGCTTCAACAATCTATAGAAAAATTATTTTCTGTTGGTGTTTATATTACTATTTATGGTAAGAGTGAAAAAGAACTTTCAAAATTAGAAAATGAAATAAAGTCTCTTTTAGAATCAAAAATGATTTATGTGCGTCCTGCTATTTTTCAACAGGCTGAGGGTTTTAAATCTACCATGCCATTAAATAAGGATTTATTGGGGGTTTATTCAAAATTGAATTCAGAAACTTTAGCTTCTATTTTTCCTTTTGTATCTTTTAATTTAACTTCGGATAACGGTATTCTATATGGAGTTAATAGGCATAATTCTTCTCTGGTTTTATTTGATAGATTTTCGTTACCAAATTATAATTCTGTTACTTTTGCTACTTCTGGTGCTGGTAAATCATATGCTGCAAAATTAGAGATATTACGAACTTTAATGTTTGATACGGATGTAATTATTATTGATCCCGAGAGAGAATATGAATATTTAGCTGAGGCTATTGATGGAAGGTATTTTAATATTTCTTTAACTTCTAATCATCATTTAAATCCTTTTGATCTCCCTCCTGTTAGAGAGGATGAGTCTCCAGCTACAATTTTAAGAAATCAGATTGTTTCTTTGGTAGGATTTTTTAGAATAGTTTTTGGGGGACTTTCTCCAGAAGAAGATGCTATGGTGGATAAGGCTATTTCCGAAACTTATGCATTAAAGGATATTACTCCAGAATCTGATTTTACTTCTATTGAACCACCATTATTGTCTGATTTTGAAATGGTGTTGTCTGGAATGCAGGGGACTTCTAAATTAGTTTCAAAACTTTCAAAATATACAAGAGGTTCTTGGTCTGGATTTTTGAATAAACCATCAAATGTAGATATGGATAGAAAAGTTGTTGTATTTTCCATTAGAGATATGGAAAATGATTTAAGACCTATTGCTATGTTTTTGATTACTCACTATATTTGGAATGCAATTAGAAGAACTCTTAAAAAAAGATTACTTGTTATTGATGAAGCTTGGACTATGATGAGGTCTGATGATGCAGCATCTTTTTTGTTTGGTATGGCAAAAAGGGGTAGAAAATATTATTTAGGACTTTCAACTATTACTCAAGATGTGGGTGATTTCATTAACTCCCCTTATGGAGTACCGATTATTACTAACTCTTCTATGCAAATTTTATTTAAACAGGCTCCATCTACAATAAATAAGTTGCAAGAGGTTTTTAATTTAACTGACGAAGAAAAAAATCTTTTAATTGGGGCGGGCGTGGGAGAAGGTATATTTTTTGCGGGAACAAAGCATGCGGCCATAAAAGTTATTGCGTCTTATACAGAGGATCAAGTTATTACTTCTGATCCTTCTCAAATTTTAGCTATTAGAAAACAAAAAAGAATGAAAATATAAAATGAAACAATCACAGTTATTTACAAAAACATCAAAGACTGTTCCGTCTGATGAAGTTTCAAAAAATGCTCAGCTTTTAATTAAGGCTGGTTTTATTCATAAAGAAATGGCTGGGGTTTATACTTTTTTACCTTTAGGGTTAAGGGTAATAGAAAATATAAAACAAATTATTCGGGAAGAGTTAGATAATATTGGAGCAAATGAAATGAAAATGACAGCACTTCAAAAAAAAGATTCTTGGGAAAAATCAGGTAGGTGGAGTACAGATTTAGATGATGGAATTTGGTTTAAGACAAATTTAAATTCTGGTTCGGAATTAGGTCTCGCATTTACCCATGAAGAACCTATTACAAATATTATGAGAAGTTTTATTTCTTCATATAAAGATTTGCCTGTATATGCTTATCAGTTTCAAAGTAAATTTAGAAATGAATTAAGGGCTAAATCTGGTTTAATGAGGGGTAGGGAATTTTTAATGAAAGATTTATATGATTTTTCTTTAAATGAAGAACAGCATAAGGAATTTTATGAGAAAATGAAGGGTGTTTATAAAAAAATATTTAATCGTATTGGTATTGGTGATAAAACTTTTTTAACAATTTCAAATGGAGGAGTTTTTTCAAAATATTCATTTGAATTTCAAACATTGTGTGAGGCTGGGGAAGATATATTAGTTTTTGATAAAGAAAAAGGTATGGCCATTAATAAAGATGATTTTAATGATCAAGTTTTGTCTGATTTTAATATTAATAAGGATGATTATAATTTTGTAGAACAAAAATCAGTAGAAGTTGGAGATATATATTCTTTGGGAGAAAAATATGCAAAAGCAATCGGTCTTTTATATAAAGACGAAAACGGGGAAGAAAAACCAGTATTTATGGGTTCATATGGTATTGGAATACCTAGGGTTATGGGGGTGGTGGCGGAAATTTTTTCGGATGAAAAGGGTCTTGTGTGGCCAGATTCAATAACTCCTTTTAAAGTTCATTTAATAAATATTGAAGAAGA
>JAGLGQ010000069.1 GCA_023143935.1 Minisyncoccota bacterium | reverse complement strand
TAAAATCTTTTTTTTCTTTTTTTGTTTTATTTTTAGAAAAATAATCAAAAATATAACCATCATCTTCCATAAAAAAACAATTTGAAACACTCTCACAAAATAAATATTCTGGATTTCTCTCTTCTACTTTTATTTCTAAATTACGCATAAAATCTATATAACTAATATCCACTCCACACACCATTTTTTCCTCTTTTTTTATTTTTTCTTCTATTTTATTTTTAGGAAAAATAATAAAATTATCTTTATTATATATATTAAAATACTTACCTTTTAACTCATTATCTACGATATTTTGAATTTTTGACTCACTTACAAAACTAATTCCACTAATTTTAACTTTTTTTATATTAAAAAAATTTAAATTCAATAAAAAAACACTAACAAAAAAGAAAAAACCCACAGGCAACAAAAATTTAAAAATTATTTTTTTAATTATTCTTTTAAGTAAAACTTTATTTTTTTTTTTTGAATAAAAAACCATAAACTAAAATAATTCTAAAATAAAAATTTCAAAAGCTATTTCTGGCTGATTTGTCTTTTTAACTAAATTATAAAACTCTAAAATTTGTTTTAAATGAAGTGAGTTTATATTTTTTAATCCTTTTAAAAAATCTACATCTTCTTGAGATATTTTTTCTTGATATATTTTTTCAAAATCTACCGAATTTCTAATTAAAAGAGAAATTCTTACTTTTTCCAAAATAGCTTCTAAAAAATAATTAAAATCAATATTACTTTTCAAAACTTCAGAATAAATTTTAAAACTATCTTCTTTTTTATTTTCATTTAATGCTTTTAAAAATTCATCTTCTAATTTTTGATTATTTTTTTGAAAAATACCATCAATTTCTTCAAAAACAATTTTTTTATTAAAAATTGAAATCACTTTTTGCAAGAAAGATACCGTGTCTCTAAACGACCCATTGCCTAACTTCGCAACAAATTCTATCGATTTATCATCAATATCCACCTCTTCTTTTTTTGCAATTTTTTTTACTAATTTTTTAGAATCTTCTAAATTTGCATTTTTAAAATCAAAAATCTGACATCTTGATTTAATTGTATCTAAAATTTTTTCTTTTTCTGTAGTAGCTAAAATAAAAATAACATGTTTAGGAGGTTCTTCTAATGTTTTTAAAAGAGCATTTGATGCTTCTTTTGTTAACATGTGTACCTCATCTATAATATAAACTTTATATTGAGAAAAAGACGGTAACACTTCAATTGTATCTCTAATTGACCTCACTTCATCTATCTTTCTATTTGAAGCAGCATCTATTTCATAAATATCTTCTTTTTTAGTACCTATTTTTTCCGCAAAAATTCTCGCAACACTCGTTTTTCCAGACCCACGACCACCCGAAAATAAATATGCATGAGCTATTTTTTTATTTTTAATTGAACTCTCTAAAGAAGACACAACTTCCTCTTGCCCAAAAATATCATTAAAATCTTTTGGTCTATATTTCCTATAAAGTGTCTGTGATATTATTTCTGTCATTTTTTAATTGTAACATAGCGAAGTGAGAGTTAAAAATATAAAATGAACAAAGAAAACTTTATATTTTAAACCGAACAAGCGACTTTTATATCCAAAAATGTATTAAAATTATAATTAAAATAATAATTTTTTTGCAAAATCCAGACTACCTGATAGAATTATAAATATGAATTCTGAAAATAATAAATATAAAAAAATCATAGAAGATTTAGTAAAAATTATAGAACAAGAAAGCGCTTCTGACTTACATATTTCTGAAGGTAGATATCCCACTATTCGTGTTGACGGTGTTTTAATGCCTATTAATATTGGAGATCCCTACACATCCGAAGATTTAGAAGAAATTATTAGAATTTTTTTAGATCCTACATCTATTGAAATTTTTAAACAAAATAAAGAATTTGATTTTTCTTGGAGTTCAAATGGACAAAGATTTAGGGGAAATATCTTTTTTCAACAAGGAAGTATTTCTCTTGTATTAAGAGCTATTAATCAAGAAATAAAAACTTTTGAAGAATTAAATTTACCTGAAATTTTAGAAGTTTTTGCTCGTAAAAAACAAGGTTTTTTTCTTGTTGTAGGACCAACTGGTCATGGTAAATCAACCACGTTAGCTAGTATCATAGAAACTATAAATATAAATAGGTCTGCTCATATTTTAACCATTGAAGATCCTGTAGAATATTTATATTCTCAAAAAAAATCAATTATAGACCAACGGGAAGTTAAAATAGATACAAAAAACTTTTCAAATGCTCTAAGGTCTATGTTTAGACAAGATATTGATGTTGCTTTAATTGGAGAAATGAGGGGATCAGAAACAATAGAAACCGCTGTAACTGCTGCTGAAACTGGTCATTTAGTATTTTCAACACTTCATACTAACTCTGCCTCACAAACAATTGATAGAATTATAGATACATTCCCCCCAGAAGGACAAAAACAAATTAGAAACCAATTGGCTGCATCTTTAATTGGTGTGTTTTCTCAAAGATTAATACCCTCTGTTTCTGGCGGTCGTGTTCCCGCTTACGAACTTTTAATAAATAACAATGCTGTAGCTAATTTAATTAGAGAAGGTAGAATTGCTGAAATTGATTCTTATATAGAAACTTCTTCAGAAAAAGGAATGATTAGTTTAAATAAATCTTTATCAGAATTAGTAAGAAAAGGAGAAATTTCTGTAGAAGATGCTTTTATTAATTCTCCAAAATCTCAAGCTCTAAAAAGATTATTATAATTGACATATTTTTTTTATAATTCTAAATCTGTTTAAAAAAAATGTATAACTTTAAATTTTACTGTTAATAAAATTTAAAATATTGTTGAAAAAGTAATTAATTTTACACAACTTAAAATCTCTTTTAAACATTTTTTATTTTAATTAACAACTCATTAAATTAATTAACAGTTTTATCAACATTTAATAACCCTAAAAATACCGATATATTACAAATATGTTAGACTTATATAGATAAACACAGACCTTACTATTACTATTAATTAATATATAAAAAAATGAACTTCAAGTGTGTAAAAAACAATTTAGAAAATATTTTAAAAGAAGCAGAAAACTTTATTGGTAAAGATTTAGATTTACCTGTATTAGCTGGAATTCTTTTAGAAGTAGATAATGGATTTTTAACTATTTCTTCTACAAATATAGATTCCACTTTTAATTCTGAAATTCCAGTAGTTATGGAAGAAAAAGGAAAAGTTGTTGTTTTAGGTGATATTTTTTGTAAAACAATTTCTGGAATAAAAGATGATGAAATAGAAATAAATATTAAAGATAATTTATTAATTGTAAAATCTAAAAATAATGAAGTAGAAATAAATATTTTAGATTATAATGATTTTCCCACAATATTAAAATTAGAAGATCAAGAAGAAAAGGATTTAAATATTAAAATAAATATATCAAAAAATGATTTTTTAAATGGAATGAATTCAGTGGTATATTCTGCTTCTAAATCAAATATTAAACCAGAATTATCTTCTGTTTTTATAAATGGTAACGCTGATGATATTATTTTTGTAGCTACTGATGGTTTTAGATTGGCTGAGAAGAGATTTAAATATCAAAATGACTCTAATGATGAGTTTTCCGCTCTTGTACCAAGTGGGTTCATTTTACAGGTTATAAAAGTTTTAACTATTTCCCAAACTGATATTTTAGATGTTTATTTTTATCAAAATCAAATATTTATAAAAGGAAAGGAATTTATTATATCTTCTAGGTTGGTAAATGGTGATTATGTTGATTATAAAAAATTAATTCCAGAAGATACAAATACTTCGGTTATTTTATTAAAACAAGATTTTATTGATGCTAGTAAATTAATTAATATTTTTTCTGATGATTTTAATCAAATAAATTTAAATATTACCAAAAAATCTTTTGAAATTGAAACAAAAAATAAAATGGGTAAAAATAATGTAAAAATACCTGCTGTAATTATGGGGGATGAAGTAAAGCAAGATTTTAATCATAAATTTATACAAGATGCTTTTGTTTCTTTAAATACTGATTCTATAGAATTTATATTTAATCCAACTAAACCACTTTTAATTAAACCAGTAGGAGATAAATCTTTTAGATATATTATAATGCCTCTTTCAAGATAATTTTTCTTGAAAAAAGTGAAAAAAGTGTTAAAATATTTTTTGCTTTTATAAAGGAAGTAAAAAGTACGCCAGAATAGCTCAGTTTGTGGAGGGACAGATTGAATCAAAATCTGGAGTGCCTTGACAAGGCGGTTGCCGATAAATAACCAATAAATATACGGCTCTAAATAAGATATTAAATTTGCCAGAATAGCTTAGTTTGTGGAGGGACGAGTTGAATTAAAACTCGGAGTCGCCTTAAGGCGGTTGCTCAATAAAATTAAGATAGACTGACAAAAATATACCAAATAAAAAGTACGCCAGAATAGCTCAGTTGGTAGAGCAACCGCCTTGTAAGCGGTAGGTCCCCAGTTCGAGTCTGGGTTCTGGCTCCAAAAAAACCACCGCAAGTGGTTTTTTTAAAGGAGCCAGAACGCAGGATACAGAAGCTCCACGTCGTCCGTCGTTCACCGCAGGTGATTTTTTTTAAGGAGCCAGAACACAAGATACAGAGGCTCCACGTTGTATGCCGTTTGTATTGTGATTTTTTTTTTTTTGCAATAAAAACATTATCATGACATAATAAAATTATAAAAAAACCATTTTTAATTTTAAACAGAAATTATGTCAAAAGAAAAATATAATTTACCAGGAAAAATAAAAACAGGAGGATCAATTGAGTGGTTTCTTATTTGGGAATATAAACAAGACATAAAAAAGGAATTAAAAGAATTACAAAAAGATGTACGAAATAAGTTAAAATTAGCAGAAAAATTACAAAATAATAAAGATTTTTTTGAAACAACCATAGAAGAAATTTCTAAAATATCAAAAAATATCAAAAAAAATCCAGTTGAAGCAGAAAAAAAATTAAATGAATTATTAAAAAAATATAAAGAAAAACTAGAATTATATAAAATATTATATAGTAGATAATAATATAAAAATGGAAAAAGAAGAAAGTCGTTTAGTAAAATCCAGAAAAGAAGAAAAAAAAAGAAACGCACAAAATATGGAACAAAAACGAAGACAAAGAATCAAAACTTTAAGAAAAAGTTTAAAAAAAGGATGGGAGGGTGAATCAGAAAGATATTATAGATTAAAAAAATGTTTAAGGGGTTATAAAAAATAATAAATAAAAACTTGCAATATTTAAATTATTAGGGTATTATAAAAAATATGGAAAAACAAATAACACCAGAATTTTCTCAACAAAGTTTAAAAAATCCCAAACTAAATAAAAAAGAATTGGGGTCAATGTTTACAGAATTAAGAAAAATAACACAGGAAAAAAAGAGAGAAATGAAACCATGGCAACAACATAATGCAGCAAAAATAGCAAGAGATTTTAAAAGAAAATTATCTAAAACTTTCTAAATCTCTAAATTAAAAAACTAAGTTTAAACTTAGTTTTTTTATATTTTAAATTTAAAAAATTTTTGTATTTTTTTCCAAACACCATTTTTTTTCGGTAAAAATTTCGGTAAAAATAATTTTTTAACTTTTTTAGGTAAAAAAACAGATTTTTTACCTTTTTTCTTACCTTTTTTGATATTTTTTTTATCTTTTTTTATCTCTTTTTTATTTTTTTGAACATTATTATTTTTTTCTTTTTCTTCCTTTTTTTCTACAACAACCACCTTTTTCTTTCTTTTTAAAAATAAATTTCTAATTTTTTTTACAAAATTAGAATTATGTTTTGGTAAAAACAAAACATTTGGAGCGACTTTTTTAACTTCTTTCTTTTTTTTATTTTTCTTAATTTCTTTTTTTTCTTTTATTTCTGCTTCTTCAATTTCCGTTATCTTAACTTTTACTCGCCCCCGCGACAATAAAAGCGTAGATTCTTTTTCTTCTATTATTTTTTCTCCCAAATAAGGTCTTTTGTTTAAACTAGGTACTGTAAAAGATAAAACATCAATATAATCATAACTATCAATTAAATTTATTGCTGGTATATCATCTTTAAAATTTAAAAAATTATTCCAAATATTTAATAACTCCATTTTATAATTTGAAATTTTTAATGTTTTTTTAATAGAATCTAATTTATTTTGAACATTACCAGTAATATATACAGTAGAAGTTTTTGATTTTTGTAAAAATTCTTCAATTTTTAAAGAAGAAAAATTTTTAGAACTTAATTCATCTAAAAAATTTATATCTTTATCTTTTACATTAAAAAAATAAATTCTTTTTTGTGTAAAATAAAAAACATTTCTTTCATATGGAGTAAAATTATTTAAAATAATACCCAAAACATTTTTTTTATCTACAAAAATAATTTTTTTAAAACCCACAATTTTTAAAGAATATTCTATCTCTTTTTTTAATTTTTCAGATTTATTTATATAAACCTTTATTACATCAGATTTAATTTCTTTTTTATAATTTTTAAAATATTTTATAAATTTTTCTTTTTTAAATAATTCTTTTGAAAAAATATCTTCTAAAAAAATATTCTTAAAAAAAACAGGAGCATAAGATTTATTTATTTTTTTGAGCTCTAAAAGTTGAAAAGTAAAATCTTCTTCAAAATTTAAACCACAAACATAAATATCTTTTTTTTTAAATTTTGATAAAAAGTTAAACATAAAAACATTATATATTATTTTTGTTTAAAATAACAGGTATATTTAACAAAAAAAACTGTTAAATTTTTAAAAAACGAGCAATTTAATAAAAATTTGTCGTACGTCGTGAGGTTGTTTCTCGTCGTCGTCAAAGTCCGATTTGTGGGATTTCGCAAAATCCTACTAGTCGGACTTTTTGAAAAACGTCCGTCGTTAATTCGTTGGGGTGAGTCGTCGCGTCGAGGTCCGATTTCTGCCTCCACACACAAATTCATTTTGCAAAATCAAAGATTTTGCGGTAAAAAATTTTAATTTTTTATGAAATGAATTTGTGTGTGGGGGTAAGTCGGACATCTTAAAAAATCGTTGTTATAAATTTATATATAAAAATGCCAAACCTCTCGAAAAACACCCAAGACCTATCAATTTTTTTATTTTATAGTATAATAAACTCGTAAAATATTAGAAATTTTTATAGTTAGCTAACCCTGTTTCTTACGAAAATTATGGCTCGAAACAGTACTTTCTATAAAGAAAAAATAAAAATGATAGAAGAAAAAGAAAATTTTGAGACTAATAACGGTGCTCAAGTTAGTGATTTATTTGGTAATAAGGTTCAAGATTTGCCACAAGCTGGCGATAATGTTGAAGGGTCTGTAATTGTAAATGAAAAAAATACACTATATGTTGATTTGGGTGTTTTAGGTACAGGTATTATTT
>JAGLGQ010000068.1 GCA_023143935.1 Minisyncoccota bacterium | reverse complement strand
ATGGGAAGAGAAGCGTCAGAAGTATTTGAAATGAAACAATTTTTACAAAGAACAATGACTACTTCAAAAGGTCAGGGATTAGGTGCTTTCTATTTTCCACAAAGTTATATTAAATGTAAAAATTTTAATTTTAACCAAAATAAAAATTCAGAATTAATTAAAGAAATTTTTGAAATACCAAATCCATATATTATGGGTGTTTGTAGAGACAATGATTATGAAATGTTTTCATATAAATTAGATGAAAGAGGAAAGGTTAATAGAGTGATAATGTCGTTGGTTGGAGTTCCAGAATATCAAAAACAAAGATTAGTAGAAATTTTTAACAAAAAAGAAAAAGTAAAAAATAATCCAAATGAATTTTGGGAAGATTCAGAAGCTATATATAGATTAAATGAAGCAAAAATATTTGAAGAAACTCAAAAAAGACTAGCAGAACAATACGCAAAAGAAAGAAATTTAGGTCTTCAAGAAAAAGTAATTAGCAATACTTTAGAAAAAGATTTTTATGTAGAGGGAGGAGAAAAATGGAATAATAAAACTGTTAGAAAAATTAGTTTTAATGCGTGGGGAAGAACCAATCCACATGAATCTAATCATAAACAAACATATATTCTTATACATGGTTGGAATGCTAATCCGAAAGTTTTTAGTTCAAATAATTCAAAAAATAATTATGTTAATTTAGCGGAAACTATACGACAAAAAGATAAAAATGCCCAAATTATACTTTTAGATTGGTCAGATATTACAAACACAGGAAGAATTGATGTAAAACCCAGAAAAGAAAGTACGTGGATTATTTCCGTGAGAGACATGGTTGCGAATGTCTTAGTAAAATGGGATATAAAACCAGAAAATACTTCAATCATCGGGCATTCATTAGGGGCATTACTTGGTTCTGAAACGGTGAAAGTTTTTGGTGATATTAAACAATTCATTGCTTTAGATCCAGCAGAAGATGGATTATTTAATTATGAAATTGATAATAAAGGAAATAAATTTAATGGATTTAATAAACGAGGAAGATGTTTTGTCTCAAATACAAGTATTGCTGGGAGTGAGGAATTAATACATACATGTAAAGAAAAATATATAATGGCACTAGGTTCCATCATAGATAGAGTATCTCCTCATTCTTGGACTAGAGCAACTTTTAATGAAATGATAAAAAATCCATTTATAGATCATAAGTTATCTTTAAAAGATGATACAGTAAAGGTAAGACATGATAGATTAAAATCTTTAGATTTAGATGGAATTATATATTCAGAATGGAAAGAACCATCAAAAATCAAATATTTAAAACGAAGAATAAATTATTCAAATTCAAAAATGGAATATGCTTTATATGGAAATACCAAGCTAAATAAAATAGAATGTGTAGAATCTTCAAATTGTAAAGCGTATGGGGGGGAGGATGCTGACATGTTTAGCACTTCAATATTTTCAAAGGGTAATTTAAAAATTGAAGATTTTAATGAAAATGAGGGTGATGTTATTAAAATAAAAAAACGATATTTAGTAAAAAATAGTTTAAGGTTAGATAGAATTTATCAAAATGGGGATTATATTGTAATTCCAACAGAATATGCTAATTTTGATTTACAAAGTAAGCCGCATATTTGGATTAAAGGAGTGAATTTGAAAGAAGTTGGAGATTGGATTAAAATTGCATTAGAAGATAAAAATAAGCGTCCAGATAAAAAAAGAAAAAATTCAATTATAATTGAATAAAATTAATTTTATTGTAAAATTAAAAAACTATTATGAAAAAAAATATAAAAATAGGTTTATTATCAATACTAGGACTAATAGTTATTTATTTTGGTACTTTTTATATGCAAAATTATTTATTAAAAAAAAATTTATATAAAAATTACATATTCCAGTATAATACAGAGGATTTAGTAAAATATGATTTTGAAAGATGTAATTTAAATATTTTTTATCCAGAAATTTCTTTTATTGAATTAGAAAAAAGTGAATATATTGGAGATGATTTTGGGGTTTATTTTTATAAACCTAAAAATTTCTTTTTTCAAACAACAAAAGAATGGGAAAACTCATATATTGGCGGAGCAACAATCAAAAACACAACTTTCCCTGAACTAGTAAAAATGGTTAAAGAAGATTGTGAACAATTTCAAAAACCAAGAGGTCATGCTAATGATAAAATAATAAATTGGAGATATGTAAAAGCAAAAACGGAAGAAGAAGAAATGGAAGAAAAACGAAAGGAAGAAGAATATGAAATAGAATACATAAAATATTTAGAAAAACAAAAAGAAAATTAAATTTATATTTTTTTTAAAATAAGCAGGTCCGGCCTTCTTAAAGCCTCTACTCTAAACCATAAAAAAGGTTGTCTATGTAAATAGATACATCTATAGATGACACTAAAAAAATTTATTTATAATTCCCGTGATTTATAATAAGTATTCGCAACTTATGAGCGGGACTTATATTAGGGAGATTTGGATTAAGGGAGTTGGTTTGAAAGAGGTTAGAAAATGGGTTGAAGATGCAAAAAATGGAAAAACAAATGCACAAAGCCCTATTCAAATAAAATAGAATTTTTATGTTAGAATAACATTAATAATTTATGAAAAAAATAATAAAAATTTTAATTTTAATATTTCTTTTTAATTTAATAATTTTAACTTTTTTTATTTATAAACCATTTTTAGATAATAAAAATATAAAAGAAGTAATTAATGCTTCCGAAGTAGAAACTCATGAATATTTTAAAAATAAAGTTCAACAATATGAAGTTATGAAATGTGAATTTACTTTAAAAGATATTAAGCATGTTTTTGTATATGAAGAAAAATTTGAAGGAGAATTATATTATGGAATAGAATTTTATAATTTAAAAAGAGATTCAATTTTTTCTCAAGAATTAACTTCAGAATATATCGGCGGAACAACAATCAAAAACACAACTTTTCCTGAACTATTAAAAATGGTTAAAGAAGATTGTGAACAATTTCAAAAACCAAGGGGTCATGCCAATGATAAAATAATAAATTGGAGGTGGTCTTCATATAACAAAGAAGAAGAAGAACTTGAAAAAAAACAAAGAGAAAAAGAGCAAAAAGAAAATTTAAGACAAATGAGGGCAGAATCTGAAATGACAGACGAAGAATGGAATGAATTTATAAAAAAAATAAAAGCAGAACAAGAAAAAAAGGGAATTTTTGTTGATTATTCTTTATAAATAGTGTCATCTATAGATGACAC
>JAGLGQ010000067.1 GCA_023143935.1 Minisyncoccota bacterium | reverse complement strand
AATTGTAAAATAATTTTTACCTTCAAAAATCCTTGTACCCCTCCCAACAATTTGCTTAAACTCTATCATTGAATTAATTGGTCTAAATAAAACAATATTTCTTAAATTTTTAGCATCTACCCCAGTAGAAAGTTTATGGGAAGTAGTTAAAATTGTTGGAATTGTTTCTTCGTTGTTTCTAAATTGTTTTAAAAAGTTTTCTCCCCTTGCCCCATCATTGGCGGTAACTCGCACACAATAATCGGAATTGGTATTTTTTGAATAATTATTTATTAAATCCCGAATAAAAGATGCGTGCTTTTGATTAGCGCAAAAAACGATAGTTTTTTCATCTTGATTAATGCTGTCCATCATTGATTTTACCCTTTGGATTTCTCTTTCTTTAATTTCTATAATTCTATTAAAATCACCTTCTGCATAAATTCTTCCTTCTTCAATTTCTCCTTCTAAAACTTCATCATCTGGAGTATAAATAAACTCATCTAAGCTTGTTGTAAATTTTTTTACTCGAAAGGGTGTTAAATAACCATCACCAATTCCTTGTTTCAAAGAATACTCATAAACTGGATGTCCAAAATATTCATAAGTATCAACATTATCTTTTCTCTTTGGTGTAGCTGTTAAACCCAGTTGAACTGCTGGAGAAAAATAGTCCATAATTTCTCGCCACGAAGATTCATCATTAGCTCCGCCACGATGACACTCGTCAATAATTATTAAATCAAAAAAATCTGGCTCGTATTTTTCAAAATGTCTTTGATTTCCATTTTCTCCTGTCAAAGTTTGAAAAATAGTAAAAAATACAGAAGCGTTGTGTGGTAATTCATTATTTGCCTTACGAATTTCATCAGGGGTAATTCTCACTTTTTGATCATCAGAAAAAATATCAAAATCAGTAATAGCCTGAGAAGCTAAAACATTTCTATCTGCTAAAAATAAAATTCTTGGTCTTCTTCTGCTCTCTTTATCAAGTGACCAGCTAGATTCATAAAGCTTGTGGGCAATTTGAGATGAAATATAAGTTTTCCCTGTTCCTGTTGCCAGTGTTAAAAGTATTCTTTTTTTATCCTCAGCGATAGAATTTAATGCTCTTGAAATTGCATTTTCTTGATAATATCTGGGAGTTTTTGTACCAGAAATAGCAAAAGAAATTTGAGAAAACTTTTCTTTCCACTTATTATGTTCTGAAAAAGTTTTTTGCCATAATTCTTCTGGAGTTGGGAATTTTTTTATCTCTTGCCCCTTTCCAGTCTTTAAAGAATACTCATAAATTTCTTGACCGTTTGTAGAATACACGAAATCAATATCAAGCATTTTTCCGTATTCCTTTACTTGTTCCAACCCCTCCGTTACTCCTAATTCTAATTTTTTAGCTTCAATAATTCCCAACTTTTTATTTTTATATTCCAAAACATAATCAGCAAATTTTCCTTTTGCTCTTTTACCTCCAATTTGAATTCGTCCATCTGTAATCCTGTGTTCCATTAAAACTTTAGTTTCTCCAGATTCCCAACCAGATTGTTTTAATTCAGGGTCAATATAATTTCTTTTAGTCTGTTCTTCGTTCATACTTAATGATTAACTCTTGTTTTAATTCTAAAAAATGTTTATCCCATTGTTTTTGTTTTTTTCCTTTTGATCCCTTAAAATCTAAATTTTTTCTATCTTCTATTCTATCTACAGTTAATTCATGTTTTTCAATATGAATATAATACAAAATTCTATAACCACCACTTTTTCCTTTATTTGCATCTGGATTACCAATTCCTGCCACCCAAATTTCAAAAATATTATTTGAAGAAATAAATGGTCTTTTATTTCTTGGAGTTATTTGTCTTCTTACAGATTCAGCCCATATTTTTATTGAATCTCTAACTTTTTGAGAAACTCTATTATCCTCACAAAATCTAATAAATTCTTCTGTTTCAATATAATTCCATTTATCCATAACATCCATTATTATTTTTCAAAAAACTCTATATCAGAAGAATATTCATAATCCACTCTTTCAAAAGGCTTTGAATAAAACCATGGAGCTTCTAAATGTGTTTGTTCCACAATTTTATCAGTTGACCAATCTAAAAACTCTTTACTGATAGATTTTAAAAGTTTTTTTTCTTGTTTTGTAAAAACGCTTTCATCTAATTTCTTTTTTAAAACAAAAGAAGTTGAAAAACCTTTTTCAAATGGATTTCTTAAAATTTCAATTTCTTTATTTTCAACCATTTCAAACAAAATATTTTTTAATCCATTTGGTGTTGGTCCATAGTGATTATGAATATAAAAATCACCAGTTACAGTTTTTTTTTCATCTCTGTAATTAATAAAATCAAGATAATAAAACAACTTATTTAGTTTAGTATCACCTAAATAATTATTATTACAATATTTTATAAAATACAAAATTGCATTTTTATATTTTTTTTTGTTAACAGCCATAAAATTACTATTATTTACATTAATAATACCATAAAAATAAAAAAAAATAACAATTTTTTTATTTAAAAAAATCTTTTACAACTCCCCATCAAAAGCCTTTTTCAAAACTGATTTTTTTAGCTCATCAAGATCGGCGATTTTGCTCCGCAAAATCGCCTCCATCTCCCCCACTTTCTCACTCAACTCATCTAACTTTTTGACTATTTGTTTTTGGGTTTTTAAAGATTTTGGATACGCAACTTTCAACTTAGACCATTTTGTTTTATTGATAATCGGTAAAGTTGATTGTCTAGAATTAAATATTACTGATTTTTGAAATTTCTTTGTGATCATTGCATAATAGAAAAATTTAAAACAATTTTTAATAGGATCAACGGTAAAAGTATTAATTTGTTGATTACATGTTATTTCCTTGATAGAAAAACCAGTTTTTCCAATGGTAGCACCTATACAAACCATTAAAACACTGTTTTTGTCAATTATTCTGGATTTTTTAGATCCCTTTTCACTTAATCCAAAATTTTTATAATTTAAAAATCCATTTTTATAAAAATCAGCAGGTTTAACAAATGGGATAAAATCACCTAAATTTTCTTTTTCGGAAGTCTTTGGAGTTGTCCCCGTTTGAAGAAACCCCAAATCCCCCAACTTCTTCTCCTCCCAATCTCCATCCTTATTTTCAAAAACTCCCTGTAAATAACTCTCAAAAAGCTCTTTCGTATTCTCCAAATTTTTCTCCGCATTCTCTTTCGCCTTTTCAATATTCTCAAAAACCTCATCTAAAATTTTTACAATTCGTTTTTGTTCGGTTAGAGATTTTGGAAATGAGATTTTTATCTCCTTAAATTTTTTTATAGACACACCCCCTATCAATCCTGTTCGTCTTAAAACAAAATCTTTTTGAAATTTTTCTGTTAAATAAAAATAAAATACAAATTTTTCTAAAATACTACCTCGAGATTCAAAAGCAAATAATTTATTTCCAAATGTTACATTTTCATTAACTATACCCATCTTTCTCCCAGAACTACCACCTTCAGCACAAATTAAAACAGAACCTTTTTTTGCTACTCTAAAATTATCTTTTTCATTAAAAGGAATTTTTACACCATTTTCATAATTTATTTTATGATTAAAACTAACATCTTTTGTGGCAATAAACTTAAGTCCGTCTTTTAGTCCCAAATAATTATCTTTTTTATATTGGGCATTTATACTATTTCCATTAAAAATATCGCCCAAATCTCCAAGTTTTTTAACTTCCCAATCTTTCTTTTTTTGTATTTTATTTTTTGCCATTTCTTTTTTTTGATTCTAAAATAATATTTTCAATAGCACCATTCAAAACTTGTAAACAAATCTTTGCCGTATTTTGTGTTGGTGAGAATTTAGAAGCCATTTGCTCATATGGATGTATATAATTACGAAAATCTCTCATTATATGGCTAAATTTTTTTATATCTAAATCTAAAAAACTTAATGAATATGCAACATTTATAAATTCATTAAAAGTCCAATTATTTAAAACTTTAACTTTTTGTGCTTTATCTTTCGGAGCTGATGCATTTGTATTAAACTCTTTTGGATATTTTGTTGCAAGTCCTAGTAGTAACCCTTCCAATGTGCTACCTACCATAAATACCGCAGATAGATTACTATTATTTTTTAAATTATTCTGTGCTTCAGAGATTCTACTTTTTAAAATACTTTCAATCTCCATACCTAAATCTAACACTGATATGTCATGTTCTTTAAAATCTTTCTCTAAAAATTCCTCCATAGATTCTTCAACTTTATCTTCTAAATTCATTGTACTAAAATTATTGTTTGTTGAAATTGCTTCCAGAAATGGGGTTCTACCATTTAGGCTAACCTTTAAGTCTTCCATAAATAAAATATTATTCATTGATTTCAAAGATATTTTTAGCTTCTCCACATCAGCTTTATATTCCCTTATGTCTACCAATCGTAAAATAACTTTTTCTAGGTCTTTTGATATAAGTTGCTCTAATACAGAAAGAGTCCACCATTTTCTAGTACTACCATCATGTCTAACATTAATACCTATATCTTGAAAAAACTTCGTTAGAAACATTGATGAACGATAAACTGGATATTTTTCAATATCATCACCACAAATAAAATCAGCAATTGCGTCTAATGTGGCTGGGTCTAATTTTTTATTTAAATTTATTTGCATATTAGTCTGGATTTATATTTTCTTCTACTGTTTCAGTTTTACTTGGAACGATTGATAAACTAGTTATTCTTTTTACCCTTTCTAGCAGGTGATCAAAGGTTATGATATTTAAAGTTGTATAACTGGAATTTAATACCCTATAAGCTTCTTTTTGCTCATCACCCCAATCTAATGACCTACCATAAATTAAAGTAATGCGTGGTTTTGCAATTGGAATATTTTCTAATTTTTTTAACAATTCTGCATCATTCATCCTTCTTTCTGTTTCTAGTATATATCTGTTACACTGCATCGTGGCTTTTGTAAGTTCTGCCTTTGGGATATTTTCATTTGTCCAAAATTCCGTAGTTGGCAATTTCAATTCAATTATATCAACAAAGCCATCATATGATTTTATTAGATAATCGGTTATATTTTCTACATCAAGTCTTCTCTCATCTAAAATCTCAACAAAATCGGTTCCAAGTATCCATGAGTTTTCAGAAAAAAATCTTTGCCAAACCTCTTCGTCTTTACCTACACCTAATTCACTTTTATATACTTCAAAATCGTCCCCTGAATTTAATATTTTCTCAAAAAGATTTACAGCTTCTTTTTTCTGTACAATTTGGTCGATGTCTCCAACTTTTAAAAGCCCGTAATTTTCAGCCACCTCTACAAGCTTCTCCTTTCCACGAGGATCTAAAGCAATCATATCCAAAAAAGATTTAACCTTTTCTGGATCATCAATTATTGATTCATCTAATATAATAGTTTTATTTGCGATTGATTTCAAATCTAAATTTGCAAAAGTAACTAATAATTCTGTAATCTTTTCTAAATCAAAATTACTTAAGGTTATAGATTCTATTTTTTTACCATGTACTTTATCAATTTTAATTCCGCTTATTGAAGCATTGTTAACAATGTATGTTAATCTAAGATTTATTCTTGGGGATATTTTAATTTCAACATCAGGCATGTTTTCATTACTACCATATTCACTAGCACTAATATACTTACCTTTACCATTTCCAAAATCAGCAACATAAATTTTTCCTGTTACCTTATTGTTTATAATTTCAGCCTCCGTCGGCTGTTTAAACAAATTTAAAATTGCCATAATTAAATTATCTCTTTAATTCCTCTCAAAATCTCCCCACTCTTTTTATCAAGTTTGGCGATTTCGGAGAGGATTTTGTGGGGTGGACGAAGCGTAGCTTCGTCCACCTTGTTTGGATTTTTAACCGACAAATCAAAAGTTTCTTGATCAATTTCAGAAACATTAATCGTCCATGAATTATTAGAAGAAGATTTTTTAGAACGAAGTGATAAAAAATCTTCCAAATCTTTTTCACTTAAAGCATTAGTTTTTCCTAAATTCCTATCAAGATTTAATTGATAATACCAAATTTTATCAGTTGGCTCACCTTTTTTAAAAAATAAAACCACAGTTTTTACTCCAGCACCTTGAAAAACTCCTCCCGGTAAATCTAAAACTGTTTCTAAATTAAACTTTTCCAAAAGTTTTTTTCTCACCGCTACTGTCGCCCCATCTGTATTAGATAAAAATGTATTTTTAATAACTATCCCTGCTCGTCCTCCAGCTTTCAGTTTTGCCATAAAATGTTGCAAAAATAAAAGTTCAGAAGCGCCTGTTTTTACTGGAAAATTATCTTGTAATTCTTTAGATACATTTTTTGCTCCAAAGGGTGGATTTGCTAAAATAACATCAACCCTATCTTTTTCTGTCATATCTAAAACATTTTCAGCTAATGTGTTGGTATGTAAAATATTTGGAGCTTCTATGCCATGTAAAACCATATTCATAATTCCAATAATATATGCCAAGGCTTTTAATTCTTTTCCTTGAAAAGTTTTATTTTGTAAAATCTCATTTTGATTTGGAGTTAATTGTTTATCTGCTTTCATGTGTTCAAATGCCTCCACCAAAAAACCAGCAGAACCAACTGCTCCATCATAAACAGTTTCTCCAATTTCAGGATCAACCGCTTTTACAATTATTTTAATTAATGGTCGTGGAGTGTAATACTCCCCACCATTTTTTCCAGCATTTCCCATTTGAGCAATTCTGTTTTCATACAAAGCTGACATTTCATGTTTTTGTTCTGCTGTTACAAATTGCATTTTATCTACTACATCCAAAACTTCCGCCAAAACTTTTCCACTTCTAACTCTATTTATTAACTCTGAAAAAATTTGCCCTATTTTATATTCAATTGTAGTTGGATTTTCTTTATAAGAAATTGAAAAATTTTTTAAATATGGAAAAAGCTCTTGGTTTACAAAATTTATTAAATCGTCATTTACTCGCCTCTTGTTGTAATCTATTTTTCCATCATCTGTTTTAGGAATTGCCCAATTACAAAAACGATATTTATCTTCTAAAATTGGTTTATGTTTTTTACCCATTAACTCTGCGTTGATTTTTCTATTTTCTTCCGAATCATTAATATATTTTAAAAATAAAATCCAAGAAGTTTGTTCAATATAATCAATTGCTGTCGCAATTCCAGCATCTAACCGCAAAATATTATCTATTCTTTTAAAATGTTGTTCAAAACTCATTATAGACCATTATACACCATCTAACCGTTTTAAAAAAATTAATAGAAAAATTTATTGTGAAAAACGGGGATTTTGCGGAGCAAAATCCCCGTTTTTTTCAAAATACTTGTTACGTAACATGCTACGTAACAAATATTTCAAAACTCTCAGCAAACTCTCAGCAAACTCTCATTCAATTCTATCTTACTTATTTTTTACTAAATTTTTACAAGCAGAAACAGACATTGGATTATTTTCAAAAAATAATTTACATTTTTTACTTACTAATTCCCCGCTACTAAACTTTCCGCAACTTGCCTTTTCTGTACCAAAACCAACGGGACTCTGACTAAACGCTGTTTTACATTCCTCACAACATTTTAACCTATTTTCTTCATAATCAATTATTGCACATTTAAAATCTATACATTTTATATCATATCGACGATCAGATCTAAGGGCATAAGACATGGGTAATTTACAATCTGAATCTATAGAACAAGTTTTTCCAATTTCGGTATCATCTCCAAACATAGATACTTTTTTTTCAACACATTCTATAATGTGTTTACAGTCACTATCACACCCTTTCCAAACAGGTTCTTCGTTCTCTTTGTCACATTTCATATCAACATAAGTACAAGAAATTAAACCACCTAATTTTTTACAACAAGCATCATTTTCCGCATGACATTCACTAAAATTATTTAATAAAAAATTAAATAAAAGAAAAACTATTAATATCATACTGATACTTCCACTAATAATTAAAATTATTTTTTTCTTTATGTTTTTTTGCATATCAATAATTAATATTATTTAAAATTTTATCAAAAATTTTATAAAGTGTAAACCATATTTTATTGATTACCGTTATTCCGCGGAATAACGGTAACTATAATTAAAAAAAAATATTTTTTTTATATCAAGTAATTGTTTTAATTTTTTTTGTTACTTTTTTAATCATTGAATCTGGTGTAGATGCGCCAGCAGTTATACCAATAATTTTTTTATTTTTAAACCACCCCTTTTCTAATTCATTTTCTGTTTCAATATGTTTTGTCTCTACAATTGCATGACATAAAACTGCTAATTGTTTTGTGTTTGCAGAATTATAACCACCGACAACAATCATCAAATTAACTTCTTTGGCTAATTTTAAAGCTGAATTTTGTCTTTCTCTGGTTGCATTACATATTGTATTTATAAGCATTACATCTTCTGAATGTTTTTTTAATTCATTCCCAATTTTTTCAAAATGTTCTAATCTTTGTGTTGTCTGTGCCACAACACCAATTTTTTTAAAAAAAGGTAAACTTTTCGCCTCTTCTAAT